>DATMML010000111.1 GCA_035570235.1 Vicinamibacteria bacterium
GGGTCTTCTACATCAACATCCCCGTGGGAGTGGCCTCTCTGGTCATGGCCCAGCTCTTCATCTTCGACCCCCCCTACATCGGGCGGCGCGCGACGCGGATCGACTACCAGGGCATGGGGCTTCTGGCCGTGGGCATCGGAGCGCTTCAGATCCTGCTCGACAAGGGCCAGGAGGAGGACTGGTTCGCCTCCAGCGCGATGACGGTTTTGGTGGTGGTCGCGGTGGGGGCTCTGATCGCGTTTCTCGTCCACGAGCTCCGAGCGCAACAGCCCGTGGTCAACCTACGCGTCTTCCGCGTGTCCACCTACAGCGCGGGGGTCTTTCTCATGACCGTGCTGGGGTTCGTCCTCTACGGCAGCCTGGTCCTGCTGCCGATCTTCCTGCAGACACTGCTCGGCTATCCGTCGCTGCAGGCGGGTCTCGCCATGGCGCCGCGCGGGATGGGCGCGTTCCTAGCCATGCCCGCGGTGGGTATGCTCCTGGGGCGGGTGCCCGCGCGCCGCATGCTGGCGGCGGGGCTCGTCACCGGCTCCCTCACTCTCTTCTGGCTCGGCTCCCTGAATCTCAGCGCGGGCTACTGGGACATTTTCTGGCCGCAGTTCCTGCAGGGGATCTCTCTGGGGATGCTCTTCGTCCCCCTGACCACCATCACCATGGATCCCATCCCTAAGGAGTCCATGGGCAACGCCACCAGCATGTTCAACCTGATGCGCAACATCGGAGGGAGCATGGGCATCGCCGCCGCTACCACCCTGCTCTTCCGGCGGCAGCAGGCCCACTTGAGCGTTCTGGGGGCGCACGTCGACCCCTTCAGCCCCCAGGCCCGGGCCCTGCTCGAGCAGCTGCGGGCCGGTTTCCTGGCCCGGGGATCCGATTTCGCCACCGCCACCGACCAGGCCCGGGTCGCCGCCTTCGGGTTCGTTCAGCGGCAGGCGGCCATGCTGTCCTTCACCGACGTCTTCCGCCTGCTCGCGCTGCTCTTCTTGGCCCTCCTGCCCTTTCTGCTCGTGATGAAGAGCCCCCGCGCGGGCCGCAGCGCGGCCCCCGCCGGGCACTAGAAGGGCGGGACCGACGCTCTAGCGGGCGGCCCGCCGAGCCGTGGTTCGGGGCAAGAGCTCGGCCAGGAAGCGGCCGGTGTAGGACTCCCGGACCGCGGCCACCTCCTCCGGGGTGCCCTTGGCCACCACCAGCCCCCCGGCGTCCCCGCCCTCCGGTCCCAGATCGATGACATGGTCGGCGGTCTTGATCACGTCCAGGTTGTGCTCGATCACGACCACGGTGTTGCCGCCTTCCACCAGGCGGTCCAGCACCCGCAGCAGCTTCCGGATGTCGTCGAAGTGCAACCCGGTGGTGGGCTCGTCCAGAATGTACAGGGTGCGGCCTGTGGAGCGCTTCGAGAGCTCGCGGGAGAGCTTGACCCGCTGGGCCTCGCCCCCGGAGAGGGTCGGGGAGGACTGGCCGAGGGCAATGTATCCGAGGCCGACGTCGGCAAGGGTCTCCAGGGCGCGACGGATCTGGGGATGGTTCTTGAACAGCTGCAGGGCCTCGTCCACGGTGGTGGCGAGCAAATCGGCGATGGAGAGGTTGTTGTATTTGACCTGGAGGGTGGCTTCGTTGAAGCGCTTGCCCTGACAGACCTCGCAGGGGACGTAGACGTCGGGCAGGAAGTGCATCTCCACCCGCTTCACGCCGTCCCCCTCGCAGGCCTCGCAGCGGCCGCCTTTGACGTTGAATGAGAAGCGGCCCGGCGTGTAGCCGTGCATCCGCGCCTCGGGCAAGAGGGCGAAGAAGTCTCGGATCAGGTCGAAGACCTTGGTGTAGGTGGCGGGGTTGCTGCGGGGCGTGCGTCCGATGGGGCTCTGGTCGATGTCGATGATCTTGTCGATCTCCGGAAGGCCGTCCACCCGGGTGTGCGCGCCCACCACCACGTCGCTCCCATGGAGGGCGCGGGCCGCGGCCGGATACAGGATCTGGTTCACGAGGGTGCTCTTGCCCGCCCCGCTCACCCCCGTGACGCACACGAACAGCCCGAGCGGGAAGTCCACCGTGATGTCCTTCAGGTTGTTCTCCCGCGCGCCGGCGACGGTCAGCTTCCGGGCATCGGCCTCCCGCCGCCGGGGCGGAATCTCGATCTGGAGGTCGCCCCCCAGGTAGCGCGCGGTCAGCCCCTCCCCCTTGGCCGTGACCTCCGCCGGGGGGCCCGCCGCCACCACCTGGCCCCCGTGCCGTCCCGCTCCGGGGCCGAAGTCGATCAGCCAGTCCGCCTCTTCCATGGCTTCGCGGTCGTGCTCCACCACCACCACCGTGTTTCCGATGTCGCGCAGGTGCTGGAGGGCGGCTAGGAGCTTCTTGTTGTCGCGCTGGTGGAGGCCGATCGAGGGCTCGTCGAGCACGTAGATGACGCCGGTCAGCTCGCTCCCGATCTGGCTGGCCAAGCGGATGCGCTGCCCTTCCCCCCCGGAGAGGGAGGGGGCGGGGCGGTCCAGGGTGAGGTAGCTCAGGCCCACGTCCAGCAGGAAGCGCAGGCGGGCGCGGATCTCCTTCAAGAGCTCGGTCGCGATCTTGGCCTCGCTCCCCTTCAAGTCCAGGGAGTCGAAAAATGCGTGGGCCCCGGCCACGGAGAGGGCGGTGACCTCGGCGATGTTCCGGCCTGCCAGCTTGACCCCCAGGGCCTCGGTCCGGATGCGGCGGCCCCCGCAGGCCGAGCAGGGCCGGTTGCTCAAGAACTTCTGATAGTACTGCCGCATCTCCTCGGAGCGGGTCTCCCGCATGCGGCGCATCATGGAGTTGATGGCTCCCTCGTAGCGCATCTTGAAGGCGCCGCTGCCCCAAGACCCCTTGATCTGGATCTTTACCCGGTCGTCGCCCGTTCCATGGAGGATCACCCGGCGGTGGGCGGCGGAGAGCGACTTCCAGGGCTTGTTGAGGTCTATGCCCCGCTCGCGTGCCACGGCCCGCACGATGTCGGTGCCCCAGCTCGTGCCCTCACCCACGGCCCCCAGCGGCTTCACCGCTCCCTCGTTGATGGTGAGGTTGGGATTGGGAACCACCAGCTCGGGGTCCATCTCCATGCGGGTTCCCAGCCCCGAACACTCCGGGCACATGCCCTGGGGGGAGTTGAAGGAGAAAAGCTGGGGCGAGGGCTCGGGGAAGGAGATGCCGCAATGGTGGCAGGCCCGATGCTCGGAGAGAACCTTCTCCGGTCGGCCTTCGGGGGCCACGATCAGGCTCCCCTGGCCATGGCGGAGGGCGGTCTCCACCGAGTCGTGCAGCCGTTCTTTCATCCCCGGCTTGGCGATGAGCCGGTCCACCACCGCGTCGATCGAGTGCTTCTTCTTCTTGTCGAGCCGGATGTCGTCCTCCAGCGACAGCACGATCCCGTCCGCCCGGATGCGGGTGAAGCCGGCCTTGCGCACTTGCTCGAGCACCTCTCGATGCTCGCCCTTGCGCTCCTTCACGAGGGGGGCAAGGAGCAGGTACTTGGTACCAGGGGGCAGCTCCTGGACCTCGTGGACGATCTGCTGCGAGGACTGCTGGGAGACGGGACGGCCGCACTTATGGCAGGTGAGGTGGCCCACCCGCGCCCACAGCACGCGAAGGTAGTCGTGGATCTCGGTGATGGTTCCTACCGTGGACCGGGGGTTGCCGCTGGCCGCCTTCTGCTCGATGGATATGGTGGGGGCGAGGCCGCGGATGGAGTCGTAGAGCGGCTTATCCATCTGCCCCAGGAACTGTCGGGCGTAGGCATTCAGGCTCTCGATGTACCGGCGCTGGCCTTCCGCGTAAAGGGTGTCGAAGGCCAGGCTGGACTTGCCCGAACCCGACACGCCGGTGAGGACCACGAGCTTCTTCTTGGGGATCTCCACGGTGACGTTCTTAAGGTTGTGCTGGCGGGCCCCGGTGATGATGATGCGGTCCAGTTCCATCGCGTGTCCCTCGCGGCTCCCGAGCGGGCCGAACCCTTGATGTTAGCCGGGAACGGGGAGCCGGTCGAGCCCCTGGGGAGCGTCTGGAGAGAATAGCGGCCGGGAGGCGGGTGCCTCCCACTCCTTAGAGGGGGGCGTGGCCGCGGAGCAGCCGAGCGCGGTGCTATCATGCCCGCCAATGGCGACGAACCTTTTTGGGCGGGAGCGGGACGCGATTCTGCGCGAGATCACGGCTCTCGGCGAACCGGCCTACCGCGCCCGTCAGGTCTACGTCTGGATCTACAAGAAGCGCGTCCGGTCTTTCGAGGCCATGACCAACCTGGGCAAGACCCTGCGCGAGGAGCTGGCCCGTCGCTTTGTGCTGCGCTGGCCGGAGGTCGCGGAACGGAACCTGTCTTACGACGGCACCGTCAAGTACCTGCTGCGCCTCGAGGACGGCGCCGCCATCGAGAGCGTCTACATCCCGGAAGACCGCCGCCGCACCATCTGCATCTCTACCCAGGCGGGCTGCCCACTGCGCTGCGCCTTTTGCCTGACCGGGATCGCCGGTTACCGGCGGAATCTGAAGCCGGCGGAGATCCTGGGCCAGGTCGCCCTCCTCATGGAGGAGGCGCCCGCCCGCCGGCAGCCTTGGAACGTGGTGATGATGGGCATGGGCGAGCCGCTCCTCAACTACGAGGCCACGGTCTCCGCCCTCCGGGTCCTGATGGACCCCGAGGGCTTCGGGGTGGCTCCCAAGAAGCTGACCCTCTCCACGGTGGGTATCCTGCCCGCGCTGGAGAAGCTGATGCGGGAGCCTGTGCGTCCGAACCTGGCCATCAGCCTTCACGCCCCCGACTCCGCCCTCCGCCGCGCTCTCATGCCCGTGGAGGAGAAGTACGGGATCGAAGAGGTGATCGCGGCCGCCCAGCGTTATCCGATTCCGCGGGGCGGGCTCGTGACCTACGAGTACGTGCTGCTCCGCGGAGTGAACGACACCCCCGGACACGCCCGTGAGTTGGTTCGGCTCCTGAGCGGCGCGCGGGCCAAGGTGAATCTCATCCCCCTGAACCCCGCCCCCCAGATCCCTTTCGAAGCGCCGCGCGCGGAGGCGGTCGACGCCTTCTGCGCGGCGCTCGCGGAGGCCCGCCTGACGGTTTCCGTCCGCCGTCCGCGCGGCCAGGACATCCTGGCTGCGTGCGGCCAGCTCCACCTGAAGCAAGGCGTTCCCGCTCCGGTTCCGGCGCCGCCCTCCTGAACGCAGTCACCCCCATCACCCGCGGAGGGATCTCATGCGCCAATCCATTGCCGCCCGCCTCCTGCTTTTGGGCGTCCTGCCCTCGCTGACGGGGGTCAGCCGCGTCCTTGCCGACGAGCCGGAGGCGCCACGCAAGCTCGTGTTCGACGTGGATTTCGAGGTGGCCAACGTCAACGACCGCAGCCTCCTCCAATCCCTGGGGCGCGAGCACCAGACCAAGATCCCCTACGCCATCCTGGGAGTATCGGGGACCCTGAGCCCCCATCTCTCCTATCGGGTCGAGCTGAACGGCGTCAACGACTCCGTGAAGCCCGAGCCGTTCCTGCCCTCCGACCAAACGCCCTTCTTCTTCCCCAACCTGGCCGACCCAAGGTACGGCGTATCCTCCAAGCCGGAAGGACAATTCAAGGTCGACGACTACAAGAACACCGGCTGGGACCCCTATATCCAGGAGCAGTATCTCCGCCGCGCCTTCATCGACGTGCACAAGGCAAGCGGGCGCCTGGGCGTGCTTGTGGGACGGTTCTTCGTCCCTCTGGGATTCCTGCTCGAGGAGGGACGCTGGTTCACGGTCAAGGACCTCACCCACATCCAGGCCATCAACAACGAGACCGACGTGGGGGCCGAGGTCTACGGGTCGTTCGGGGGGGAGGATGAGTTCCATGGCCGGTTCTTCACGGGCGTGATCACGGGGAACGGCAACCCCTATCACGACTACGTCTACTACGACTTCACCCGTTCCGCGGCCGAGGACACGAACTCCGCCATGGGGGGCGTGGCTTCCCTGCGCGTCTTCCCGCTCAAAGGCCTGGAGCTGCGGGTGAGCGGCGAGTACAACTTCGTAGGCTCGCGCGTGGCGCAGGACACCACCGTCCAGCGCTCCAAACACTACGACCACCGGCTGGTAGGGGGGGCGAGATACCGCCCCCCGCAGTTCCGCCACCTGGAAGTCTTCGGCGAATACGCCCACTATCAGTGGGGCCTGAGCGCGACCTCCGCCGTCCAGCTTCCCGGCCCTCCCACCCGCAGCCCGGTGTTCAAAGACGGCTACTACCTCGGGGCAGACCTGAGCCTGCCTCTGCCGCGAACGTGGGGGAAGGTGGGGGCGGTCGTCACCCGCGAGGAGCTGGACCGGGACGACTCAATGATCGCCTACCTGGCGGCTCGCGACATGCTGGCCGTGGTCCTGGGAAAGAAGGAGCGCAGCACCATCGTGAAGGTTTACGCCGAGCTGGGGAAGGTGACGGTGTTCTTCTTTCACAACGATCTGCAGAATCCCTTCCCCCAGGTCTCGGCGATCGTGCCGATCAGCGGGCCGCTCGCGCTTTCTCCGGGCAGCAACTCGAAGGTGGGCTTCGGGTTGCGGTTCAGGGCTTCTTTTTGAGCGGGGTCCGCACCGCAGTCTAGTCTTCGTCGTCCCCGAAGAAGAACTGGTCAGCGCAGCGCTTGGTGCAGAAGATCCGGCCCATTCCGCGGTGCCCGCAGTTTTCGCAGATCCACTTGAAGCAGATCGGGCACTTGTTGAGGATGGTTTCCTGTTCGTCCTTCTGGCACTCCGGGCAGTTCATGGCCCCCGCACTCCGGAGTATAGCACGCGCCCCCGCGGCCCCCGCGATTCCGTAGTAAACTGTGAGTGGGTAAGGTTCTGACGTAGAAGGACCTGCCGGTCAGGAGCGGCCGGAAAGGCCGAGCGCTCCCTCCGGCAGCCGCGGGCGTTGGTCCGTGGCGGTGTAGCTCAGTTGGTTAGAGCACGCGGCTCATATCCGCGGCGTCCGGGGTTCGAATCCCTGCACCGCCACCAATTCCCCCGGGGAGGGGTGAGAGCTGGTGAAGCACAGTCGTCTCGTCACCGTGGTCGACGCGGCCCTGGCCGATCTGGGGGTCCCGTGTGCGGGCCAGGCGATCCTGGTCGGCCTATCCGGGGGGGCCGATTCGGTGGGGCTCCTCGACGCCCTGGCCACGGTCAGCCGCCGGCGAGGCTTCCGCGTGGTCGCGGCCCACCTCGACCACGGCCTGCGTCCCGACTCGGCCGCGGATGCCCTCTTCTGCGCCGACCTCTGTGCGCAATTGGGGGTCTCCTTTCGCGCCGGCCGGGCTGACGTAACCGGGCGCGCTCGCCGCGAGCGGGGCGGGATCGAGCAGGCGGCGCGGCTCGAGCGCTACGCGTTCCTTCGCGCAGCCAAGGGGGACGAGGGGGCGGTGGCGGTGGCGGTGGCCCACACCCGCGACGACCAGGCGGAGACCGTGCTCCTGCGCCTCCTCCGGGGCGCCGGCCGGTCGGGCCTTTCCGCCATGCGGGTGCGCACGGGGGACATCCTGCGACCCCTCCTGGAGGTCTCGCGTGAGGAGGTTCGGTGCCACCTTCAGAATCGTGGTCTCACCTGGCGCGAGGACCCGAGCAACGCCGACCCCTCGTTTCGCCGGAACCGGGTGCGGCACGAACTCATGCCCTACCTGGAGTCTCGCTTTAACCCCCGCATCGGAGAGACCCTGGCCCGCTCGGCCGCGCTCCTGGCCGACGAGGCCGAGCTGCTAGGCTCGTTGGCCGGGAGCCTATACGACCGGGCGGCGCGGCGGGTGGGTGAGGGCGTGAGCCTCTCGCGGGGCGTCCTTGCCGCGGCCCCGCTCGCCCTGCGGCGCCTGGCTGTGCGGCGAGTGCTGGAAGAGACCGGGGGTCTGCGCGGGGTCAGCGCCGCCCTCGTGGAGCGACTCCTCGTCCTGGCTGGTTCGGCTGCGCCCTCTGGCCGTCGCTTGGCGCTCCCCGGGGGACGGGTCGCCTTGTTCCGGTTCGGCGACGTGTGGGTCGGGCCGCGCAGCGAGCCCCGGCCCGGTTTTGCCTACCCCCTGGGTGTTCCTGGCCGGGTGGAGTTGCCGGGAGGGGTGGCGGTGGTGGCGGGACCCGCGGACGGGCCCCCGGCCTCCCAGGGAGAGGCGGCAGTGGTGGCGGCGCCGGAGGGCGAGCCCCTCCTTGTCCGCACGCGCCGCCCCGGAGACCGAGTGTGGCGGCACGGCCGGAAGATGAGCCTGAAGCGGTTCTTGATGGAGCAGCGGGTCCCCGCCGACCGGCGCGGGGCCCTGCCCTTGGTGGCCGCGGGCTCGGAGGTGCTGTGGGTGCCGGGGGAACCCCAGGAACCTGGGCGGGGAGGCCGGCTCGTCAGCCTGCGCCTGGAGAGGTCCCTTTGAGGGAGCGGGCGGAGGTCCTTTTCGGCCCCGAGCAGATCGCCCGGCGCATCGCCGAGGTGGGGTCCGAGATCGGGCGGGCCTTCGAGGGGCGGGAGATCTGCGTGGTCGGGCTGATGAAGAGTTGCCTAGTGTTCATGGCCGACCTCATCCGGGCCATCCCCAGCGAACTCACCGTGCACATGGTGCGGGTCTCGTCGATGCGCGAAGAGGGGTCGGGGACCGCTCGCACCGAGATCATCTACTCCACCACGATCCCCTACGAGGGGCGGGACATCCTCCTCCTCGACGACATCGTGGACACCGGGATCACCCTGAACTTTCTGCTCGACCACATCAAAGAACACAATCCACGGAGCCTGAGGGTATGTACCCTCATCGACAAGCCGGGGGACCGCAAAATCGACGTCAACCCCGACTGGTCGGTCTTCACCCTTCCCAAGCCCAGGGACGACCGCTTCGTGGTGGGCTATGGCCTGGACTACGCGGAGAGCTACCGAGGTCTCCCGTACCTTGGCACCATCCCTCGGCCGTCGCCGTCGGCCCGTGGGGCCTAGGACCCCTTGAAGAAAGAGGGGCAGAACCCTGGAGCGTCTGGAGGCCTAAGATCGTGAACGCCACGTTCAAGACGGTGATGCTATGGATGTCGTTGCTGGTCGTTGTTTTCCTGGCCTGGCACTTCGCCCAGATCCAGAAGAAAGAGACCGCGGTTAAATTCAGCGAATTCATGGCCCAGGTGGAGTCCGGCCAGGTGGCGGAGGTGACCATCACCGGCAACGAGATCAAGGGCCGCTACAACAGCCAGCAGTCCTTCAAGACCTTCGCTCCCATCGGCTACGACAAGCTCGTGGACACCTTGCTCGCCAAGAAGGTCATGGTCAACTATCAGCCCGACCAGACCCCGACCTGGGCCAACATGCTCATCTCTTGGGCCCCCTTCATCCTCCTCATCGGCTTCTGGATCTTCTTCATGCGGCAGATGCAGAGCGGGGGGAACAAGGCGCTCTCCTTCGGGAAGTCCAAGGCTAAGCTCCTGGCCAGCCAGCAGAAGAAGGTGACCTTCAAGGACGTAGCGGGCGTGGACGAGGCCAAGGAGGAGCTCCAGGAGATCATCGAGTTCCTGCGCGAGCCCCAGAAGTTCCAGAAGCTGGGCGGCCGCATCCCCAAGGGCGTGCTTCTCATGGGGCCCCCGGGGACGGGCAAGACGCTTCTCGCGCGGGCCATCGCGGGCGAAGCCAACGTACCGTTCTTCTCCATTTCCGGCTCCGATTTCGTGGAGATGTTCGTGGGGGTGGGAGCGAGCCGCGTGCGCGACCTCTTCGAGCAGGGAAAGAAGAACGCTCCCTGCATCATTTTCATCGACGAGATCGACGCCGTGGGCCGGCACCGCGGCGCGGGCCTGGGCGGCGGCCACGACGAGCGCGAGCAGACCCTGAACCAGCTGCTGGTGGAGATGGACGGCTTCGAGTCCAACGACGGGGTCATCCTGATCGCGGCCACGAACCGGCCCGACGTGCTGGACCCCGCCCTCCTGCGGCCGGGCCGCTTCGACCGGCGGGTAGTGGTCTCCCGGCCCGACGTGAGGGGCCGCGAGGGGATCCTCCTGGTCCACACCCGCAAGATCCCCCTCTCCGAGGACGTGGACATCTCTGTCCTAGCCCGGGCCACGCCCGGGTTTTCGGGGGCGGACCTCGCCAACCTCGTGAACGAGGCCGCCCTTCTGGCCGCCCGCCACAGCCAGAAGTTCGTGAACATGCAGGACTTCGAGAGCTCGAAGGACAAGGTGCTCATGGGGGCCGAGCGGAAGAGCATGATCATCACCGAGGAGGAGAAGAAGATCACCGCCTTTCACGAGGGGGGCCACGCCCTCTTGGCCGCCCTCCTGCCCCACACCGACCCTCTGCACAAGGTGACCATCATCCCCCGCGGCATGGCCTTGGGCCTGACCCAGCAACTGCCCACGGAGGAGAAGCACAACTACAGCCGCGAGCAGTTGGAGAGCCGGATCGCGGTTTGCATGGGCGGTCGCATCGCGGAGGAGATTACCTTCGGCCAGATCACGACCGGAGCCCAAAACGACATCGAGCAGGCCACGGAGATGGCGCGCAAGATGGTCTGCGAGTGGGGGATGAGCGACGCCCTGGGGCCGCTCACCTATGGAAAGAAGGAGGAGGCCATCTTCCTGGGCAAGGAGTTCAACCGGCACCAGGACTACTCCGAGGCCACCGCCCTCAAGATCGACGCCGAGATCAAGCGGATCGTAACCGAGCAGTACGAGCGGGCCCAGCGGATCCTGACCGACAAGCGCCCGGTGCTGGTCAAAGTGGCGGAGGCGCTACTCGAGCACGAGGTGCTGGACGGCCAGCAGATCCAGCAGATCCTGGCCGGCGAGCCCCTGGCCGCGCGCGTACGGAAAGCGGCTCCCGCTCCGGCCCCGGTGGCCGCCCGCGAGGGTAAGGTCGACGACGGCGAACGGGCGGGCGGAATCCTGCCCCCTCCCATGGCGGCGCCGAAGCCGACGTCCTAGTTGGGCGAGGGGGGGGGTGTCTCCCTCCCTTCGAGCCGGCCGGTCCGGCTTGGTTCCCGGACGCCTCGCCCGGCCGCCGCCGGCGGGAGGGTCGCGGGGTGCGCCCTCCGCGGGGCGCGCGGTCCGCTTCGCGTCCGAGTGGCCAGGGGCTGAGGAGGCACGAATCGACGCGCAGGGGGCACGGCGGCGCTACCGGATCACCCTGCGCGGGGCGGAGGTGGTGCTTGGGGAACGCACCTGGGTCATGGGGGTGCTCAACGTGACCCCGGACTCCTTCTCCGATAGCGGCCTCTTTCCGACCCCGGAGGCGGCCGTGGCCCAAGGCCTCGCGCTCTTCGGGGCGGGGGCGGACCTGGTCGACGTGGGAGGAGAGTCCACGCGGCCGGGGGGTGCGGACCGGATCAGTGCTGACGAGGAGTGCCGACGGGTGGTACCGGTGGTGCACGGCCTGCGGCAAAGGGGAGCGGGGCCGATCTCCGTGGACACCACCAAGGCCGCGGTGGCCCGGGCCGCCTTGGACGCGGGGGCCGATCTCGTGAACGACGTGAGCGGGTTCCGCTTCGACCCCGCGCTGGCTGACCTGGTGGCCGCGCGGGGGGTGCCGGCGGTGGTGATGCACATGCGCGGGGATTTTGCAGGCATGCATCTCGAACCGAGCTATGAGGACGTGATGGGCGAGGTGGTGGCGGAGCTTGGGGATGCCCTGGCCCGGGGCGAGAAGGCGGGGGTCGCCCGGAAACAGCTCCTTGTCGACCCCGGGATCGGCTTTGCCAAAGACTCCCACCACAGCCTGGAGGTGCTGCGGCGACTCCCCGAGCTTAGGGCCCTGGATCGGCCCCTGCTGGTCGGACCCTCACGGAAGAGCTTCATTGGGAAGGTGCTCGACCTGCCAGTGGGAGAGCGGCTCATGGGCACGGCGGCGGCGGTAGCGGCCGCGGTCCTGGCCGGGGCCCACGTCGTGCGCGTCCACGACGTCAAGGAGATGGTGCAGGTGGTGCGGGTCTGCGACGCGATCGTGGGCGACCCGCCCCCGGGGGGAGGTGTGTAGATGCTCCCCGAGCGCCTGGCCGCCTTCTTCTCCGCCTCGGAGTTCACCTGGCTGGACGCGCTCGACATCCTGATCGTGGCCTTCATCGTCTACCAGCTCCTCCAGTTCATCCGGGGCACCCACGCCGTGCAAATGGCGATCGGAGGGCTGGTCCTGGTCATCCTGTATTGGGCCTCCCTCCTCTTAAACCTCGAGACCGTCAACTGGCTCCTCCGCACCTTTCTTCCCTTCGTGGTCTTCGGCATCATCGTGGTCTTCCAGTCCGAGATCCGAAAGGTACTCGCCCATCTCGGCAAGACCCCTTTCTTCGGGGCCTTCAGCGGCCGGCGCAAGGAGGAGGTGATCGACGAGGTGGTACTGGCCACCACCACCCTGGCCTCCTCGCGCACGGGGGCCATTCTGGTCGTGGAGCGGGAAATGGGCCTGCGCAGCTATATCGAGACCGGCATCGCGCTCGACGCCTTTGTCACCTACGACCTTCTCATCAGCATCTTCAACCCGCGCACGCCGCTCCATGACGGGGCGGTGGTCATCCAAGCGAGCCGGGTGGCGGCCGCCGCCTGCTTCCTCCCCTTGACCGTCAACCCCGAGCTGTCGCGCACGCTGGGCAGCCGCCACCGCGCTGCCATCGGCGTGACCGAGGACACGGACGCGGTGGCGGTTGTGGTGTCCGAGGAGACGGGGATCATCTCCCTCGTAACCGAGGGCCGGATCCGTCGGGAGCTTGACGGTCGCTCCCTCAAACAGGCCCTCCTCGAGGCGCTCGAGGTGTCGGCTCTCCCCGCCGAGAACAACGCCCTGGGGGAGACCGTCACCGTGCGGGACAAATAGGTCAATGGGCTTCCTCCTCGAAAACCTGCCCTTGAAAGCGGCCAGCCTGGCCCTAGCCGTGCTCCTCTGGTTCGTCATCGCGGGCGAGAAGACGTCCGAACGGGGGATCTCAGTCCCCCTCGAGCTCCAGAACTTCCCCAAGGACCTGGAACTGACCGGCGACCCCGTCAACAGCGTCGAGGTGCGCCTGCGCGCCTCGCCCGGCATCATCCACGCCCTCCGCCTGGGGGAGATATCCGCCCAGATCAACCTCGCGGGGGCGGTGGAGGGCGAGCGCATCATCCCCCTCACCCCGGAGGCGATCCGCCTCCCCTTCGGGGTCAGGGTGGTGAAGATCACTCCCGCCAGCATCACCTTGAACCTCGAGCGGACCATCGACAAGGCCGTGCCCATCCGGCCCCGGCTCCTGGGGCGTCCCGCCCCCGGTTACGAGGTGGGGGAGGTCAGCAGCGAGCCCCCCGAGATCCACATTGCCGGGCCCAAGAGCCGGGTCCAGGAGGTGGAGAGCGCGTTCACGGAGCCCGTCTCCGTGGAGGGGGCGCAGGCTCCGGTGACGGAAGCGGTCAACATCGGCCTGGAGGACCCCCTCCTGCGCGTGCAAGGCGCCTCCCGGGTACGGGTGACCGCCCGCGTGGAGGAGGTCCGCGAGAACCGCACCTTCGAGGGGCTGGCGGTGGCCACGCGGGGGGGGCCGGGCCAGGTCCGGCCATCGGTGGTGCGGGTCGTGGTCACGGGGCGGGCGGCCGACCTGCGGGAGCTCGGCGCGAGCGACATCCGCCCTTACGTGGACCTGGGGGCAGGAGAGGGCCCCCAGCGTCTCCCGGTGACGGTGGAGCTAGGCTCCGGGCACCCGGGGGTGACGGTGCTGAAAACGGAGCCCCCCCAGGTCACCGTTCGTGCCCTCGGGAAGAAGGGCTGAGATGGCGGCTCGATCTCCTTCCCGCCATCTCTTTGGCACCGACGGCATCCGGGGCGTAGCCAACGAGCACCCTATGACCCCGGAGCTGGCGCTCGCCCTGGGGCGGGCCGTGACCCACGTGGCCGGCCGGGGCAAGCGGCACGCGCCCCGGGTCATCATCGGCAAGGACACTCGCCTCTCCGGGTACATGATCGAGACCGCGATTGCTTCGGGCATCTGCTCCATGGGAGGCCGGGTCCTGCTCTGCGGGCCCATCCCCACTCCCGCCGTGGCTCACCTCACGGTCAGCATGCGGGCCGACGCGGGCATCGTGATCAGCGCCAGCCACAACCCATACCCCGACAACGGCATCAAGATCTTCGGGGGCGACGGATTCAAGTTGCCCGACGAGACGGAAGCGGAGATCGAGGCCCTCATGTCCGACGGGGCCGCCCTGGGAGCCCGCAAGATCGGGCCCGGGATCGGCCGCGCCGAGAAGCTGGAGGACGCGCGGGGTCGCTACGTGGCTTTCACCAAGGCCACCTTTCCCCGCGATCTCTCCCTGGATGGGGTTCGGGTGGTGATCGACGCCGCCCACGGTGCGGCCTACCGCGTGGCCCCCCTGGTGTTCACGGAACTTGGGGCCAAGGTGGCCGCCCTGGGGGTGAAGCCGAACGGGGTCAACATCAATCGGGAATCGGGGGCCCTCCATCCCGCCAACGCCTGCGCAGAGGTGGTCAAAAGGGGCGCCCATATCGGGGTGGCCCTCGACGGGGACGCCGACCGGGTGATCGTGATCGACGAGAAGGGCAAGGTCGTGGACGGAGATGCGGTCATGGCCATGTGCGCCATGCGCATGATGCGCGAGGGAGAGCTAAAGAAGCAGACGGTGGTGGCCACGGTGATGAGCAACCTGGGCCTGGAGCGCGCGCTGCGCGCGAGCGGCCTGCGCCTCCTGCGCACCCCCGTCGGAGACCGTTACGTCGTGGAGGCCATGCGGGAGGGGGGCTACAACCTGGGGGGCGAACAGTCCGGCCACTTGGTCTTCCTGGACCACGCCTCCACCGGGGACGGGATCATCGGCGCCCTGCAGGTCCTGTCCCTGATGATGCGCACGGGCCAGCCCCTCTCGGAGCTCGCGGGGACGTCGATGGAGCGCGTGCCCCAAGTGCTTGAGAACGTGAGCCTTCCCGCGCGGCGGCCCCTGGAAGAGATGGCGCAGCTCGCGCGGGCCGCGGAGGGGGTGAGGGCGTCCTTGGGAGAGGAGGGCCGGGTGCTGGTGCGCTGGAGCGGGACGGAGCCCAAACTCCGGATCATGCTCGAGGGGCCGGATGAGGACCGGATCCGGGCCTGGGCCAAGGACCTGGCGGAGGCAGCGCGGCGGGATCTGACGTGAGCGCGGACTTAGGGACGCGCGCGGGTGCGCCTCGCCTGGGCGTGAACATCGACCACGTGGCCACCGTTCGCCAGGCCCGGCGGGTGGCGGAGCCGGACCCGGTTCAGGCCGCCGTGCTGGCCGAGCTGGGGGGGGCGGACGGCATCACCGTCCATCTGCGTGCGGACCGCCGTCACATTCAGGACCGCGACGTGGAGATCCTCCGCCAGGTGGTGAGGACCCGGCTGAACGTGGAGCTGGCCGCCTCCCAGGAGATGGTGAGGCTCGCCCTCACCGTGAAGCCGGACCAGGTGACCCTGGTCCCCGAGCGCCGCGAGGAGATAAGCACCGAGGGGGGGTTGGACGTGGTCTTGAACAGCGTCCAGCTCAAACCGGTGGTGAAGATGCTCCGGGAGGGGGGTGTCGCGGTCAGCCTCTTCGTGGACCCCGACCTCGAGCAGGTCAAGGAGGCTCACAAACTGGACGCCCACGCGACCGAGATCAACACCGCCGCCTACGCGGAGGCCCGCGACGACCGCTCTCGCGCCGCCATCCTGCGCCGGGTCGCGGACGCCGCGCGCCTAGGCCGAAAGCTGGGCCTGGCCGTGCATGCCGGGCACGGCCTCACCTACCAGAACGTGGGCGCCCTCGCCTCCCTCTCCGAGATAACGGAGCTGAATATCGGCCACAGCATCGTGGCCCGGGCCGTGCTCGTAGGGATGGAGCGCGCGGTGCGGGAGATGGTGGAGGCGATCCGGAGACGGTGAGCGGTGTCGGGGGGAGCGCCGCCGCCGGCGGCGGCCCCCGACACGGCCGCGGCCCCGATTGACGGTCGGATACAAAGCCCTTATCCTAAGTTTCCGGAGAGGTACCCCAAAGCCCAGACGGTTCCGCCGCCAGGAGCGTCGCCTGGCTCGCGAAGAGAGGCGTTGATGCTGGAGGCGTACGGCCAGACCGATGTCGGACGTCGCCGGAAGCTGAACGAGGACAACTTCCTCGTGGATCCGGAGCCCAATCTCTACGCGGTATGCGACGGCATGGGTGGCCACAACGCCGGGGAGGTGGCCTCCAAGATGGCCATCGAGACCCTGGCCGCCTTCATCGAGAAGAGCCACAAGGAGAAGGAGATCACCTGGCCCTATGGGCTGGACGTGAATCTCTCCTACGACGGGAATCGCCTCAAGACGGCGATCAAGCTCGCTAACAAGAAGGTCTTTCGGGCCGCCGACAACCGGGAGGACTACACCGGGATGGGCACCACCGCGGTGGCCGTCCTCGTCTCCGGCAACGTCATGACCATCGGCTCCGCCGGGGACAGCCGCTGCTATCTCCTCAGGATCGGCAAGCTGACCCAACTCACTCGCGACGATTCCTGGGTCTCGGCCGCCCTGGGCGAGGGGATCCTCAACACCGACGAGGTCGAGCGCCACCCCCTGCGCAACGTCATCACCAAGGCAGTGGGAGCCAAGGACTCGATCGAGCTCGAGGTAGTGGAGCACAAGCTCCTGAACGGGGACGTGGCCCTGCTTTGCTCCGACGGCCTTCACGCCATGATCAGCGACGAGCAGATCCACCAGGCCCTCACCCCCTTCCCCCCCACCCTGCAGGACGCCGCGCGCAAGCTCATCGACGCCGCCAACGAGGCGGGCGGAAAGGACAACGTCACCGTCGTCCTCTTGCGCTTCACCGAGTGATGGCCGGGGCGACCCCGGTCTGACCGGGCGGGGAGGGGAGGAATGCCCAGCCTAGGCCGCTACGAAGTACTCGGCAAGCTGGGGGAAGGGGCTATGGGGGTCGTCTACCGGGCCAGGGACAAATCCCTGGGCCGGGTAGTGGCCCTCAAGATGCTCTCCGCCGATCTCGGCGCCGACGACGAACTCCACCAGCGTTTTGAGCGGGAGGCGGTGGCCATCGGCCGCCTCAACCATCCCAACATCGTGACCGTGTACGACCTCGGGGAGTCCGAGGGTCACCTCTTCATGGCCATGGAGCTCCTGGAAGGAGATGACCTCCGGGCCCTGATCGAGCGCCAGGTGGACATCCCCCTCGCGGACCGGGTGCGCGTGATGGGCCAGATCTGCGAGGGGCTCGGCTACGCCCACGGCAAGGGCGTCGTGCACCGCGACGTGAAGCCGGCAAACATCTTCGTCACCTCGGGGGGACAGGTCAAGATCCTCGACTTCGGCTTGGCCCGGGTGGCCACGACCGACACCATCACCCGGGCGGGCGTCATCATGGGCACCCCGGACTACATGTCCCCCGAGCAGGCCACGGGTCGGCCCCTCGATCAGCGCACCGACATCTTCTCGGCGGGCGCCGTCTTCTACGAGTTTCTGACCCTCCAGAAGCCGTTCAAGGGGAAGACCCTCCACAGCGTCCTCTACCAGATCCTCTCCGAGGAGCCGGAAGCGGTCCTGACCCTGAATCCCGAGCTTCCCGCGCGCGTGGCCCTCCTTGTCCACCGCATGCTCCGCAAGGACCCCGACCGCCGGTACCCGAGCATGGAAGACGCGGGCCGGGAGGTACAACGGATCCACGCCGCCCTCCGGCGCTCCGGATCCCGGTCCGCCCTGCCCGTGGCCGCACCTCCCCTGAGCGAGGAGAGGCGTGGCAGGGTACGGGACCACCTCACCCGCGGGCGGGGACATTTCGAGGCCGGCCACTGGAAGCAGGCGGCGGCGGAGATGAGCGAGGCCCTGGCTGTCGATCCTGACTGCGGGGAGGCGGCGGAGTTGCTGTGGGGTGCGGGCCGGAGGCTGGTGGGGGGGGGCCGGCCGGAGCCGCCCCCCGACCCCGAAGCGGAGGCGCGGATCGTAGCCCTCCTCGCCCGCGCTGCTCCCGGCCGCCCCCCGGACGAGGCCCGCCGCGCCCTGGCCGAGCTGGCCCTGGTGGCCCCCGACGACGTTCGTCTGGCTGACCTCGTCCGCGAGAGGTCGGGCCGTGACCGCGACCATTGACACCCCCGGCTTCGAGCCCTACGATCCCGGGGGGTCCTTGGAAGAGGCCCAGCCAATGAGCGCTCTGCAGGACCGAGAGAAACGGGTCGCCCTGAACCTGCAGGTGGAGGTGAAGGGGGAGGACACGGGCGGGCTCACCTTCGAAGAGGCCACCCGGAGCCTCAACATCAGCGGAGGCGGCATCTGCTTCGAGAGCGGGCAGAAACTGGTGGTGGGATCGCGCCTCCTGCTGCTGATCGAGCTCCCCCCTCCCCTGCGCAAGCACTTCGGTAACCGTCCCCTTTATCGCGCCCGGGCGGTGGTGTGCCGGGTCGAGCACTTCGAGGGGCAGGCCGTCTCCCGCATCGGGGCCCGCTTTCTTGGCGAGGTGGAGGCCTAGGTCAGGGGGCACAGGCGCGCCAACGGTGCTATAATCCGCGGGCTTTGGAGGTTGCCGTTGCCTCCCGCGAGTGAGCCTCCCCGGGGAAGGTTGCGCCCTAGCCGGCGCGGATAGCGCCGGGCGGCGGTTTTTGGGGCACGGGCGGGAGGCGGCCGGCGTGGCCTTCGACCTAAGGGCGACCCGGTCAGGGACACGCGGGGTACCGGCCCCCACGGGATCGGGTCAAATGCCGTGTCCCCTGGACCCGCCCGGGGGGGAGGCGGTTCTCATCCGGGCGTGGAGCGGGCCACGCGAGCGGCTGGACGGCGAGAGGGCTCGGTCTGACTCGGGCCGTCGCGAGGAAGGAGATAATCCGAGGTGAACATGACGTCGACGCGTGAGGAAGAGAAGCCGTGGAAGACCGACCTGGCCCGCAGATCCGCCCTCCGGCGCGAGCAGGTGCTCCGTGAGGTCGAGGAGGCGGTCCGGAAGGCCTCCTCCTTCGAGGACGGGCTGCGCCAGGCGGTGGAGATCATGAAGAGGCGGTTCGCGCGCTACTCCGCGATCACGGCCTACGTGGCCGACGGCGAGGATCTTGCCGTGCATACGTCTCTCGAGCGTCCGCAGGGGCCGGAGCGGGTCTGGTCGGGGGGCGGGCCCCTGGCAGAGGCCGCCCAAGGCCAAGCACCCACGGTGGTCGCGGACCTGAGCGCGGTCCCGGGCTGGGCGAGCGTGGGACTGGCCACGGGCAGCGCCATGGTGGCGCCGGTCCGGACCGAAGCCGGGCTCTGGGCCATCCTCGAGATCTGGAGCGACTTCCGGGACGCCTTCACCGTCCACGACGTGAAGCTCATGAGCCGGGTGGCGGTCGCGCTCGCCAAGAAGACCCCGGCCGCCTGAGCGTGCCCGCCCCCGCGGCCCCCGGTCCCTCCGCGGAACCTCGCCTGCGGGGCATCGTCCCTCCCCTGGTCACCCCCTTCCTTGCCAACGGCGACCTCGACCTCGCGTCTTTCGAGGCCAACCTGGAGTCCTACGCGCGCGAGGACCTTGGGGGTTACGTGGTCCTGGGCTCGAACGGCGAGGCGACCTTCTTGGAGGAGGACGAGAAGCTGGCCCTCATCCGCGCCGCACGCCGGCGGGCCGGAACCCGGCTCCTCCTGGTGGGGACGGGCCTGGAGAGCACGCGCGCCACCATCGCGTTCACGCGCAAGGCCGCGGACGCGGGAGCCGACGCCGCCCTCGTGGTCACCCCCCATTACTACAAGTCGAGGATGACGGCGGAGGCTCTGCAGCGGCACTTCGAGGCGGTGGCGGATGCATCGCCCGTTCCCATCTACCTCTACTCCATCCCATCCTTCACCGGTCTCGCTTGGCCCCCCGGCCTGGCGGGGGCCCTCGCGGCCCATCCCCGCATCGTGGGGATGAAGGAGTCCGCGGGAGACCTGGGCCTCCTTGGCAAGATCATTGCCTCCGTGCCGCCGTCGTTCGCAGTTGTCTGCGGCTCCGCGCCGGTCATGTATCCCGCTCTCTGCGTGGGCGCGGCGGCGGGGATCTTGGCCGTGGCCAACTGTGCTCCCGGTCCCGCGGCCGCCCTCTACGCCGCCTTCCGAGCGGGCGACCACGCGGAAGCGCGCCGCATACAGGAAGAGCTCACGCCGCTGAGTGTGGCCGTCACCAGCACCCACGGCATCGCGGGCTTGAAGCTGGCCTTAGATCTCGCGGGCCGACGGGGAGGCGCGGTGCGCGCTCCCTTGTTGCCCCTCCCCCCCCCTGCCCGCGAAGAGCTAAAAGGTCTTTTGGCGCGGGCGGAAGCGGCGTGCCCGCGCTGAGGTGACGGGCCGGGGATGAAGCGGCTGGCCGTGGTTGCGGGCAGCCTGGCCGGTTCTCTCCTCGCCTGTTACGCCGCCTTTCTCCTGGGGAGTTGGGGCTTCGACGCCCGCCGCTTCGCCCAGCACCAGGGTCGCCTGCAGCGCCTCCTGGCCCAGGCCCCCCGGCTCGATCAGGTGGTCCAGGGGCTGGAGACCGAGGGCAGCCCCCTGCTCGCCGCGCCCAAGGATGGGAGAGAGCTTAGCCAGGTAGCCTTGGAGCGGGGAGGTCCCAAGCGCCAGGAGATCCTGGAGAAGGGGCGGCAGTGGCCCCAGACGCGGGTCTTCGCCGCGGCCGACATGGTCTACTTCCTCTACTTCGATGGGGAGGGGGTGATGCGCGACTTCACCTGCGTCAGCCGGTGAACGGTCCCTTCGCGTCCTCCGCGGTGGCCCGCGGGACGAGCACGCGGAGCGCGCGTGGGAGCAGCCCTACTTCCAGACGAGCGGCCTCCGGCTCCGGCTCGCCGTCGCGGTGGTGCTCGATGGGCGCGGCCGCGGTCAGGAGCGCGGAGGCGCACGTCACCCGCCGGTAGCGCGAAAAGCCCTCGATGGTCCCCAGGAATAGCCGCGGGGTGTTGAGGACGAGCTCCAGGGGAGAGGCCTCCTCCACCAGCACCACCTCCAGGCGGCCATCGTCGAGCCGTGCGCGCGGCGCGATCACCGCGCCCGCTCCATATTGGGCTCCGTTCGCGAACGCCACGACCAGGATCCGCGCCTCGATCCTCTCCCCGCCCGCTTCCAGGGTCACGTGCGCGGCCGGGTAGGAGAAGGCACCGGCCAGACCCAGCCGCAGGTAGGTCATGATGCCCCGCCGACCCCCGTCCTTCCCGTTGTGGTGAAAGGCTTTCCCCACCGCGGCGTCGAAGCCGGCCCCCGCCACATTGAGGAAGGGCTCGCCGTTGACGAGGCCGACGTCCATCCTGCGGGGCACCCCCGTCTCCAAGGCGCTCAAGGCCGCTCCCGGTTGGAGGGGAATGCCCAGGGACCGGGCCAGGCCATTCCCCGAGCCCACGGGGACCACGCCCAGCATCGTCTCCGACCCGATCATTCCTTGGGCCGCCTCGTTCACGGTGCCGTCTCCCCCCGCCACCAGGAGGAGGTCGGTCCCCTCCGCCACCGCCTCGCGGGCCAACTCCCGGGCGTTCCGCGGGCCCTCGGTCAGGCGGACGGTGAGATCGGGCCAGGAGGGCCGGCCCCGCCGGAGCGTCTCCAGGGCGCGTCCGGCGTCCACGCCCGCCCGCGGGTTCAGGATGGCGCGCACCCTCACCCGGCCTCCTCGTAGACGCGCAACGTCGCCTCCACCATGCGGTCGGCGGTGAACCGCTCGAGGAACCGGAGCCGTCCCGCCGCCCCCAAGGCGCGCTGGCATTCGCGATCGGTCAGGACTTCGACCAGAGCGGCGGCGAGGGCATCCGGGTCACGCACCGGCACCACCCGTCCCGTCCGGCCATCCTCCACCGCCTCCGGGATCCCCCCCGCGGCGGTGGCTACCACGGGCAGGCCGAAGGCCATGGCGTCGAGGAGGCTGGTGCCGAGTCCTTCCAAGTGCGAGGAGAGGCAGAAGACGGTGAAGGCGGGCAGGAGGCGGTCCAGGTCGGTGCGGAAGCCGGTGAAGAGGCAGTGGTCGCCGAGACCCCGCTGGCGGGCCAGGGCCTCAAGGTGATCCCGTCGCTCCCCGTCTCCCACGATCACGAACCACACCTCGGGGATCCGGGCTCGGACGCGCGCCGCGGCCTCGATCAGGGAGACGTGGTCCTTGTGGTCGGTCAGGGCGGCCACGTTGCCCACGACGGGAGCGCCCTCTGGAATCCCGAGCGCCGCCCGACCGCCCGCCTGCGGCGGCCGGTCGGGGACCCCTTCATAGACAAGGCTCAGGCGGTCGGGGGAAAGACCATGCTTCTCCAGGACGGAGGCGATGGCGCGGCTGACCACGATGACGCGCCGGCAAGCGGCGTACTTCCGGCGGGAGAGATATCCAGGAAGGCAGAAGTCCACACGGCGGGTGGCGATGAGGCGGCTCCCCCCCGCCAGGGTGGCGGCCAGAAGGCCGCTCGACACCGCGTGGGGGTCGTGAAGCTGGGCCACCTCCGCCCCCGTTCGCCTCAGGATCCGAGCCAGGCCGACGATGGCGGGAGGCCAGAGGTCGCCCTTGAAGGGCAGGGCGCACACCTCGAGCCCGGCGGCCCGGGCCCTCGACTCCAAGAGCCCGCCCGCGCGGCAGGCCAGGATCACCGTGTGACCGCGGGCGGCCATCCCGGAGGCGGTGAGCAGGACTTGGTTCTGTCCCCCTCGCCAGCCGGATGCGGTGTCGACATGGAGGATTCTCATGCGGGAGGTCGTCCCCGCCCATCTCCCCGAGCCAGCTCCTGGAGCTTGGCCAGCTTCACGTAGGTGTAGTAAGCGTTCAAGGTGGACACGGTGATGCCTGCAGACCCCAGGATGAACCCGTGCTTCCAGACATAGTTACGGAGGAAGGCCCAAGCGCAGGAGCCGACCATCTCCAGGACCCCCGTCCGGCGCCCCGCCGCGAACGCCTGCGCCGCCCACAGCTCGGTGTAACGGTCGATCTTGCGCAGGTGGTGGCTTATGTCCTCGTAGGGATAGTGCGCCAGGTCGGAGCGGAGACGACCCACGGGGCCCCGGACGCTGACCGACTCGTGGACGAGGGTCCCCTCCCAACGACCGCGGGTTCGGTCGAAAAGGCGGATCTGGGGATCGGGGTACCAGTCGGTGGCGCGGATCCACCGGCCTAGGTAGAAAGCGGCGCGGGGGATGCGGTAGCCCGCGCGGTCGAAGCTGCGGGCGCGCAGGGCCTGGATCTCTTCCCGCAGGGAGGGGGTCACCCGCTCGTCGGCGTCCAAAGCCAGGACCCAGTCGTGGCGGGCCGCCTCCACGGCCACGTTGCGCTGGGCGACGAAGCCGGGCCAGGGCGAGTTCACGAGGACCCGAGCCCCCGCCGACTTCGCGATCTCGCGGGTGCGATCCGTGGACCCGGAGTCCACCACCACCACCTCGTCGCAGAAGCCGACGCTCTCCAGCGCGGCGGGCAGCCGGGCTTCCTCGTCCTGCGTGATAACGACCGCGGAAAGAGGCGTCCACTCGGTCACCTGGGCAGTATAGCCGCTTGATCGCGGCATCCGACGCGGCTAGAGTGCCTGGCCAGAAACGCCCGCCGCGAAGGCGCCCAAACTCGGGATCCGCCGGGCCGAGGACACCCATGAGTGCCGAGCTGCTCCGCATCTTCCAGGAGCGGGGAGCCCTCCAAGAGGGTCACTTCCTTCTCTCCTCCGGCCTCCATTCCTCCCGCTACCTGCAGTGCGCGCTCCTCCTCATGGACCCCCGGCTGGCCACGTGGCTCGGCCAGGAGCTCGCGGGCCGCCTGCGGCCACTCCTTGGGGGGGCCTCGCCCGGTGCGGTGGTGGCCCCTGCCCTGGGCGGGATCCTGGTGGCCCACGAGGTGGCGCGCGGGCTCGGCGTGCGCGGCCTCTTCATGGAGCGCGAAGGGGGGCGGATGACTCTGCGGCGCGGCTTCACGCTCGGGGAGGACGAAGCGGTGGTGGTGGTGGAAGACGTGATCACGACCGGCGGCTCCACGCGCGAGGTCATGGATGCGGTCCGCGAGCAGGGGGCGCGGGTAGTGGCGGCGGGAAGCCTGGTCGACCGCAGCGGCGGCGCCGCGGACCTGGGGGTGCCGCGGGCAAGCTTGCTGACCCTGGAGGCGCCGACTTATCCCCCCGAGACCTGTCCGCTCTGCGCCGCGGGAGGAAGACCGGAGAAGCCCGGCTCGCGGCGCTGAAGCCGCGTCCGACCGGTGGCCATGCCCCTCTACCGGATCACCCTCGCCTACGACGGCACCGATTTCGAGGGCTGGCAGCTGCAGGCTCGGGGGGGCACCGTCCGCACCGTGCAGGGGGTCCTCGAGCACGCCCTGGCCCAGTTGGCGGGGGGGGGCCGGGTAGCGGTGGTGGCCGCCGGTCGCACCGACACCGGCGTCCATGCCCTGGGCCAGGTCGCATCCTTCGAGCTTCCCCGCGGGATGGCCTCCCCCGACCTCCTGCGCGCGCTCAACGGTCTCCTCCCCCCCGACGTCCGGGTGCTCGAAGCGGCCCCCGCCCCCGAAGGTTTCCACGCCCGGAGGAGCGCCCGCTCCAAGCAGTATCGCTACGTGCTCGACACCGGCCCCGTGCAGCTCCCCACCCGCCGGCGCTTCGCCGGCCACGTCCCCTTCCACCTCGACCGGGCCCCCGTGGAGGCGGCGGCCGCGCTCTACCTCGGGGAGCGCGACTTCGCCTCCCTCGCCTCCGCCGGGGGATCGGTGCGGACGACCGTCCGCACCGTGACCCGCTCCGAGGCGGGCTGGGAGGAGGGCACCCTCACGTACGTGGTCGAGGCGGACGGCTTTCTGCGCCGCATGGTGCGCGGCCTGGTCGGGGGCCTAGTGGCGGTGGGTCGCGGGGCCGCCTCCGTGGACGACCTGGCGCGGGCTCTCCTCGCTTGCGACCGGCGGGCCTGGCCGGCCCCCGCTCCCGCCTGCGGCCTCACCCTGGTCCGGGTGGAATATCCGGAGCCCGGGGGCGGGGTGCTAAGATAGGGGCCCCAACGGGTCTACAGCCAAATGTCCCTGGTGGATCTCCTGGACGTGGTTCCTTCTGGCTCCGAGGAGCGGGCGCTCCTCCGGTCAATCGACTTCGCCCGCCTGCCCCGGCATGTGGCCATCATCATGGATGGCAATGGCCGCTGGGCGAAGCTCCGTCGGAAACGACGAGTGGAGGGGCACCGGGCGGGAATCGCCTCCGTGCGGGACGTGGTCGAGACCTCGGCCCGCCTCGGACTCCAGGTCCTCACCCTCTACGCGTTCTCGGTGGAGAACTGGAAGCGTCCCAAGACCGAGGTCTCCACCCTCATGGGGCTCCTCAAGCGCTACCTGAGGATGGAGCTGAACACCCTGCTGCGGAACAACATTCGTTTTCAAGTCATCGGGCGAATGGAGGACCTCCCTACGGACGTGCAGGAGGAGTTGAAACGGGGGATTGAGGAGACGCGGGAGCGGACCGGTCTCCTCTTCAACATCGCGCTCAACTACGGGGGCCGGGCCGAGATCACGGACGCGGTGCAGCGGCTGCTGGTGGACGTCCTCGCCAACGGGCGCGACCCCCGGCGCATCGACGAAGCCATGCTTTCTTCCTACCTTTACACCGCCGGCCAACCCGACCCCGACCTCCTGATTCGCACGAGCGGGGAGATGCGCATCTCGAATTTTCTCCTTTGGCAGATCGCCTACGCAGAGATATGGGTCACGGACGTGCTCTGGCCCGACTTCCGGCGGCGGCACCTCCTCCAAGCCGTCGCCGACTACCAGAAGCGCGAACGGCGGTACGGCGGGATCGTCCCCGCTTGATCCCCGCGCCCGGGGCCGCTGTGGCATGACGGTTTTCGCCGCGAACCTGGTCCGGCGCATCGGGACCGCCCTGCTTGTCCTGCCCCTCCTCTTGGCCGCCTTCCTCCTGGGGCCGCCCCTGCTGGGCGTTTCCATCGTGGCCGCGGCCGTGCTCTTGGGCGCCCTCGAGTTCTTCCGGTTCCTGGAGGGGCGCGGCCTCCCCCCCCTGCGCGGGCCCGGACTGCTCTTGACTGCGGTCTTGTTCCTAGAGGTGGCTCGGCCCGGCGGGGTGGGGGCTCCGCTCTGGCCCCTGGCCGCCCTGCTCCTGCTCGCCTTTGCCCTCCTCCCCGGCCGGGATCTCGCACAGACCGTCCCCGCCGCGGGGGGCACCCTCCTGGGGGCGGTCTATCTGGGCGGGCTTGGCGGCACGATCGCGGCCCTACGGGTCCTGGAGCCTTTGGGGGAGGGGGCCTGGCGGATCGTATTGCTGCTGGTCGTCATCATGGCCTCGGACACCCTGGCCTTCTTCGGGGGGCACGCCATGGGCCGGCACCGGCTGGCTCCCCTCCTCTCGCCCGCCAAGACCGTGGAGGGGGCGGCGGCGGGCCTCCTCGGCGGCGTCCTGGGGGCGCTCGCGGTGCGGGCGCTCGGCCTGCCCCGACTCCCGATCTTCCACGCGGTGGCCCTGGGCTTGGGGGTGTCGGCGATGGGGGTCCTGGGGGACCTGAACGAGAGCTTGCTGAAGCGGTGGGCGGGGGTGAAGGACTCGGGGACGCTCTTCCCCGGCCACGGGGGCATGCTGGATCGGCTGGACAGCTTGCTCTTCGGGGCGCCGGTCCTATACTATTACTTTCTGTACGTTCGCTGAACGGCCCCTACCTGGGGCCGTTTCCGCTTGAGGGCAACTCTCCCATGAAGGGCCTGAGCATTCTCGGAAGCACGGGGTCGGTGGGCACCAACGTGCTCCGGGTCGTGGATGCCTTTCCCGGCCGCTTCCGGGTGGTGGGCCTGGCCGCGGGGAGCAACGTGGAACGGTTGGCCGAGCAGGTAGCGCGCTACCGGCCGCGGGTCGTCTCCGTGGCCAGTGCCAGCGCGAGTGAGGCCCTGGGGCGGCTGGTGGCCCTGGACGGGACCCGGGTCGGGGTGGGGGAGGGGGGAATGGTCGAGGTGGCCACCCATCCCGAAGCCCAAACCGTGGTCGCGTCGGCGGTAGGCGCGGTGGGACTCCTGCCCACGTACCGCGCGCTGGAAGCGGGCAAGGACGTGGCCCTGGCCAACAAGGAGACCCTGGTGATCGCGGGGGAGCTGATGCTGGCCCTGTCCCGGGCCCGGGGGGGCCGGCTCCTGCCCATCGATAGCGAGCACTGCGCGCTCCACCAATGCCTGGAGGGGCGGCGGCCGGAGGAGGTGCGCCGTCTCATTCTGACCGCTTCCGGGGGCCCCTTCCGCGACCGCCCCCGCGAGACCTTCGACCGCATCACCCCCGCGGAGGCCCTGCAACACCCGACCTGGTCCATGGGCCGAAAGATCACCATCGACTCCGCCACCCTCATGAACAAGGGCCTCGAGGTCATCGAAGCTCACTGGCTCTTCGGGGTGCCGGCGGAGCGGGTGGAGGTTCTCATCCACCCCCAGTCCGTCGTGCACTCCCTGGCCGAGTTCGTGGACGGGACGATCCTGGCCCAGCTGGGTGTCACCGACATGCGGCTCCCCATTCAGTACGCTCTGTCCTACCCCGAGCGGTGGGAGGCGGCCATACCCGGCCTCGATTTCACAAAGGCCCGGCGCCTCGACTTCGACCGGCCCGATTGCGATCGCTTCCCTTGCCTGGGCCTCGCCTACAAGGCGCTGGCCGCGGGCGGCTCCGCTTGTGCGGTCCTGAACGCCGCTAACGAAGTGGCGGTGGCGGCCTTTCTCGACGGGCGGATCCCTTTCACCTCCATCCCCGACTCCATCCAGGAGGTTCTGGAAGCCCACCCCCCGGAGCCCGTGAACGACCTTTCCGACGTTCTGGAGGCGGACGCCTGGGCCCGGGATCGAGCGCGCGAGGCCCTGAGCCGGCGCGACGCCGCCCGGGTAATTTCCTAGTCCTCGAGCCCACGCCATGGAAATCCTCAACACCACCCTCGCCTTCGTGCTCGTGCTCGGCATCATCATCTTCGTGCACGAGTTCGGCCACCTCATCACGGCCAAGGCCTTCGGCATGCGGGTCTTCATCTTCTCCTTCGGCTTCGGTCGCCGCCTCCTTGGCTTCAAGTGGGGCGACACCGACTGCCGCCTCTCGCTCGTCCCCCTCGGGGGCTACGTGAAGCTCGAGGGCGAGCCCGAAGACCACCTCAGCGAGGACACTCGGGCGCTCGGCGATGGCCGCGACTTCACGAGTCGGCCCCGTTGGCAGCGCTTCCTCGTCTACTTGGCCGGGCCCACCATGAACGCGGTCCTGACCGTGGGCGTGCTCAGCACTTTCTACATGATCGGGTTCGCGGTGGAGGCCAGCCGCTTCGACCGCCCGATCCTGGGGGCGGTGGAGGCGGGTTCGCCGGCGGCCGCGGCCGGGCTCTTGCCCGGCGACGAGATCCTGGCCATCGACGGTCAACCCCAGGCCACCTGGGAGGAGGCCCAGTATCACATCCTGCTCCGCCCCGAGCGCGCGCTCGTGTTGCGGGTACGGCGGGGCTCCGAGGAGCGCGAGGTGACGGTGCGCTCGACCACGGAGGCGGAGACGAAGGTGGGCAGCATCGGGGCCCATCCCCTCGTACGCATCGGGCAGGTGCTCAAGGGCCAGCCCGCGGAGGGGGCGGGCCTCCGACCGGAGGACGCCATCCTGAAGATCGGAGACAAGCCCATCCGGTCGTTCTCCGAGATCCCGCCCCTGGTGGGCGCCTCCCCGGGCAAGCCCCTAGCCATCGAAATCTGGCGCGAGGGCCAGATCCTGCAGTTCACCATCACGCCCCGGGACGAGGGATCGGGCCCCCGCATCGGCATCGGCCCCAAGACCGTGGTCCGTAAGTTCGGCCCCCTGTCCGCGGTTCGGGAGGCGGTGCGGTGGAGCTGGGAAATGACCCGGCAGACGTTCGACGTCATGGGTCGGCTGGTGACCGCCCAGATCTCGCCCAAGACCATGATGGGTCCGCTGGGGATCGCCAAGGCTTCGGGCGATGCGGCGAGGGGAGGGCCGGGGTCCCTGCTCTTTCTGGTGGCGGTGATCAGCCTTCAGGTCGGAATTCTCAACCTGTTCCCGCTTGCCCCTCTGGACGGCGGCCATTTGGCCATTCTCGCCTCCGAGGGACTCCTGCGGCGGGACTTCAGCGTCACCGTGAAGACCTGGATCATGAACGCGGGCGCGCTCGTGATCTTCTTGCTCATCGGCCTCGTGCTCTACTCGGACCTCAGCAAGACGGCCCTGCTCGGGAGGTTCCTGCCCTAGACGGCGGGCAGCCGTGAGCAGCGCTCACGGCTCCGCCCCTCCCCGCACGCCGCCGCCGCTTCCTGGCCTCCGGCTACTTGCTGCCCCAGACCGGCCTGAAACCGGGCTCGATGGAGAAGGCTTTCGAGAACAGCTCCAGCGCCTTTTGTTTTTCGGGGGCGTTGCGACGGTGCTCGTGGCGCTTGTAAATCGCATAGCCCAGGTAGAAGGCGGCGGCCGCGCTCTGAGGGTCGGACTCCTCGGCTTTGCTGAACTCGGTCTCCGCCTGCGCGAAGTGTTGCTTCCGGAAGGCGGCGAGGCCAGCGTCGATGAAGCCCTGGGTGGGTCCGCTCGCGGGCGCGGGAAGGTCGGCGCTCTTGACCGCAGGCTTGGGTGCGGGCGGGGGTGCTTGCGCGGCGGGAGAGAGCACGGCGGCGAGAACGATCGCGGAAAGTGTCATGGCAGCGCTCCTAATGAGTTCACTCCGTGAGACCGAAACAGCCCCTGCCGTCTGCCCGACGGCCGGCCGCGGGAGCGATTCCGTTCGGGCGACCAACTACCAGTCAAGTACAGCCCGCGCCCCCCGGCGGTGATCCCGCTCACCCCGTGGCATCAGCGCGAGCCGGCCGCGTTTGCCGCCTCCAGGGCGCGCCACTCGTGCAGCCCCCCGCTGCGGGCGGCGGCCAGGAGGCGGTCCGGCGCGGCGGGGTCCACGGCCAAGGCCCACACGCGATCGGAGAGCAGCCCCTCCGTGCTGAAGGCCTGCCAGGTCTCGCCCCCGTCCTCGCTCCGATAGATCCCGCCCCGCGTGAAGTCGCTGGCGTAGGCAGTCCGGCCGTCCGGGTGGAGGGCGAGGCCGGTAATGTCCAGGAGAGGCAGCCCCCCGCCGCGCCGGAGCCAGGTTTGGCCCTGGTCCGGGGAGCGGAGCAGGCCGCGGGGGGTGGTGGCGAAGACCACGTGATCGTTGCCGGGCAGGAAGGCGAGGCCGTGGACATTGGCCTCGCCCACGCTCGCAGAGATCTGGGTCCACGAGGCTCCCCCATCCAGGCTCCGGAAGAACCCCAGAGGGGTGGCGGCCAGGACCACGGTCGGTCGGGGGACGGATGCGGCCACGGCCAGAACCGCCAGGCCCAGGCCGAGACGGTGGCGCTCCCAGTGCTCGCCTTCATCCGTGCTGCGCAGGAGGCCCTGCGACGAGGCGGCCAAAAACGTGCGGTCGGAGAGGGCAACCACCTCGGTCACCCGCGGATGCAGGTCGATCCCGTCCACCGCCACTCTGAGCGGGCGCCAGAGCCCGCAGTGAGACATGGAGAAGTAGAGGCCGTCGTCGGTTCCCGCCAGGACCTCGGTCCCGGCTAGGGCCAGGGCGAGGATCTGGCGTCCTTCCAGCCCACCCCCCAGCTTCGACCACGGTCCGGACGGTCTCGCGGCGGAAAGGACCCCCCCGGCCTGGCGGTCGTCCAAGACCCCGGCCAGGATGCGGCCCTGAGCGGGGTCGAAGATGACCCGCGACACGAACCGGGCGAAGAACCCCTCGTTGGAAGAGGCCCAGGTCGCTCCCCCATCCGGGCTGCGGAGTACGCCCGCTCCGTCCGCGCCCACCAGCAACCCGCCCCCCGGGAGCACCAGTACCGCGTTCACCACCAGCTCTCTTGGGGTCAGCAGACGCCAGGTGGCCATGCCGTCCTCGCTCGCCCACAGCCCTTCCGTGGTGCCCGCGTAGACCACGTCGGGGCGAGCGGGATCCTGGGCGAAGCTGCGCGTCCGCCGCGCGCTGGCCGGGATCCCAGGGACCTTTGCCCAGTGGCCCCCAGCGTCAGGGGAGCGGTAAATCCCGGTGCAAGCCGTGGCATAGACCGTGCTCGGCGAGCGATGGTCGAAGGTCAAGGTCATCACGTCGGAGTCGTTGATCATCCCCAGGTGGATCGGCCTCCAGACCTGGCCCCCGTCCCTGGTCTTCCAGGCCAAGTGCCAGGTCCCGGCATAGATCACCTGGGGGTCGGCCGGGTCCACGGCCAGGGAATTGATGTTCTTGATCTCGGGATCTCCGGCTGCGCTGATGCGTTGCCAGGACGAGCCGCCGTCGCCGGAGCGAAAGACGCCGGTGAGCGTTCCCGCGACCAGCACGCGGGGGTCGGAGGCGGCGACCGCTAAGGCTCGCACCGATTGCCCGCCGATCTCAGGGAGGATCGTGAACGTGCGACCGTCGTCACTGCTGCGGGCTATACCCCCCCCGGGGCCCGTCACCTCCCAGTATCCGACGAGGATGGTGCCAGCGGCGTCCACCACGATCTGGTCGAGGCTCATCCCGCGCAGGGGGAAGCCCGGCTGCGCGCGCCGCCAGCTCGCCCCCCCGTCGCCGGAGCGGTACAGGATCCCGTCCGCGGTGCCCAGGTAGACGACCCGGGGGTCACGCGGATCCACGGCCAGGGCCCGGACGTCTCCCCCGGGGAGCCCCACCGCCATCCAGCTCTGGGCGCGGGCGAAAGGAGGGGCGGCCAGGAGCGCGACGAGGAGGATGGCCAGCCGCGGCGCTTCTGGAGCGGACATGTCGCTCCGAGTTTAATCGAAAAGCCGCAGTACGGGGGCGTCGCCGCCGCGGGAAAACAAAAGGGGTGCGGCCCTAAGGCCGCACCCCGGTCGAGGCGGACGGTGGCTCCTCTAGTCGTCATCCTCCGGAGGAGTCGCCCCCTCGGGCACGAAGATCACGTCCACGCGCCGGTTCTTGGCCCGGGCGGCGGCGGAGGTTCCGGTGTCGAGGGGCTTGCTGGCCCCTGCGCTCTTGGCCGTGATGCGGGCCTCCTCGATGCCGCGCTCCTTGACGAGGTAACTCTTCACCGCCTCGGCACGCTTGCGGCCGATCACCTCCGGGTAACGCTCGTTGCTGTCCGCGTGGCCAACGATGATTACTCGGCTGCGCGGATCCTGCTTGAGCTTGGAGGCCACATCGTCCAGGCAGGCCTTGTCCACGTTGTTCAAACGGGCCAGGTTGCGGGGGAAGCCCCCGGACGTGCAGGTGACGGGCTCCGGCCGGGGCTTCTCGGGGGCCTGGACGCGGACGCTGCAGACCGACTGCGCGGTACCACCCCGGCCGTCGGAGACGCTGACCGTGACCGAGACCGTTGTGCCCGGGGGCACGCCGGCGCTGTCGAAGACCGCCTCCGTGCCCGTGCCCGTGACTCTTCCCGAACTGGCCGTCCAGGAGTAGGTGAGGGGGTCGCCGTCGGGATCCGAGGCCACGGCCCGGCAGCGCACCGTCTCTCCGGGCAGAATCTGCGATTTCTCGATCTCGCAGTTGACGGTGGGGTTTCGGTTGGTGGGCGGCGGCGGGGGCGGCGGCGGCACGTAAACCTGGCAGCAGCGGGTGCCAGGGTGGTAGCCGATCGACACCTCGTAGTCCGAGTAGCTCTTGAAGCCCTGGTTCGAGCCGCGGTCGTTGAAGTTGGCGTTCCAGGAGAGAGCGGGGCGGATGAAGAAGCCGGGCTTGATGAAGAACACGGGTCCGATCACGACGTCGACGGGGTTCGTTTGGGCGGAGTCGGCGCTGCTGTAGGACCTCCCCGTGACCTCGGCCTGGAGCTGGATCTTGGAGCAGGAGGGGAAGTTCAGGCCCACCCCCCACTTGAACGCGTTGCCGATCTTGACCGCGTCGGGGCTGCTGTTAAATTCGTACCCCAGCGAGCCGTGCAGGTCAGCGTGGTGGTCGAGGCTCTTGGAGAGGATCAGGTCGGCAGCGAACGAGGTCTTGCCTGTGCCCAACCCCAGGGTTTCGTCAGCGGTTCCGAATTTAACCGCCGCCTTCAGGGCGAGGCCCACGCCTTCCCCGCGGTAGTCGTCCAGGAACTTGAACTTCCCTCCGAGCTTCACGTCTCCGAAGCCGCTCTGCCAGGGAGTGGTGACCCCTGGGAGGTCGTTGTAGAACCCGGGCTGGAAGAGGGCGTCGGCGTCGACCCGGTTCTGAATGCCTACGTCCCCGAAGAGCTCCAGCCGATCGGTCGCTCCGTAGGCGAGGGAGAGCCCGAAGATCGCAAAGTTGATGTCCTTGGGGTCCCGATTCAGGACCTGACGGAACACGCTGACGGAGGCCTTTCCCTTGGGGAGGGTATAGGCCGAGGACAGATGGAAGAGCCCGGTGTCACCCTCGTAGCTGGGAGTGGCCGGACGCACCTCCCACTCCTGCCCGTCCACCGTCATTGTCCAGGTCTTGACCTCCTCCTTTTTGACCGTGCAGGCGGCCCCGTCCTTCTTATCGGCTGCGTCACCGGAAGTTCCATCAGCCCAAGAGGTTCCCGTCAGGACCAAAAAGCCACCCAGTGCCAAGGCCGTCCAGCGTCCGCTCATGAAGACCCTCCTTAGCGATGCCTGGCGAAAGCAGAAGGTAAGTCTAAACCTATCTCAACATGATCTGCAAAGCGTTTTCAACTGGACCACCTGCCCCTTGGCGGGCCAGAAGGCCCGCCAGGTCCTTCTCCGCCCCCGTTCGGACCTGGCCCCGGAGAACGAGCTTGCCCTTCTCTTCCGCCACCTTCAGACCATAGGGGGCCAGGTTGGGGTTGGCCCGGATCGCGCTCTCGGCACCCGCCCGGCCCCTCGGCGTGGCCTCCCCGCGGACCCTGATGTTGTCCGTCACCCCGGCCACGCCCGGCACGGCCCGGGCGGCCTCCAGGGCGACGTCGCGTTGGGCCAATCCGGCCACCTCCCCGCTGAGGGTGACCTGGCGCCGGAAGACGCTCACGTTGATATCGGTTCCCCCCAGCTCCCGCCGGAGGGAGAGCGCGAATCGGACCTCCACCTCGAGTGACCGGTCGTCCAGGCTCTCGCCGATGGTGCGCGCCTCGGGACCGGAGGCGGCGGCGGGTCCCGCGGCCACCTGGAGGTGGTTTACAACCTGAACCACATCCGGAACCGCTCCCACGACCCGGGCCGCCAGCTCGCCCAGGTCCTGAGCCGGAACCTGCCCCCGAAGCGTGACCACCCCGCTCTCCGTGGCGACGTCGATGGAGTAGGGCTTGAGGTTGCGGTTTAGGGCCAGGGCGGCCCGGACCGAAGCAGTGACCTTGGCGTCTTGGAGCCGATGGCCCAGCACGCCCAGGCGGCCCTTGTCACCGGAGGGCAGACCCCAATAGTAGTGAAGGGCGGCCCCCACGAGGGCCAAGAGCACGATCAGTGCGAAAAGGCGCTTGAGCAAAGCCCCCTCCGGGGTAGATTCTAGCGCCATGTCTCCAGACACATTCGACCTCGTCGTGCTCGGCTCGGGCCCAGCCGGGGAAAAGGGCGCCGCCCAAGCCGCCTATTTCGGCAAGAGAGTCGCCCTCGTGGAGAAGGATCCTCACCTGGGCGGAGCGGGAGTGAACACCGGAACCGTTCCCAGCAAGACCCTGCGCGAAACCGCCCTCTACTTCTCCGGGCTCAGCCAGCGGGGTCTCTATGGCGTCGATTACTCGATAAAAGAGGACATCGGAGTCCGTGATTTCATGCACCGGGAGGAGGAGGTGGTTCGGACCCTGCGCGCCTTGATCGGGGCCAACATCGAGCGACACCGCATCGAGGTCGTGCGCGGGGCCGCATCCTTCGACGATCCCCACACGGTGAGGGCGCGGGTCCAAGGCCAGCCGGACCGCCTGCTGAGCGCTCCCGTCATCCTGATCGCGACCGGCTCCACGCCCAACTGGCCGGACGGGATCCCCCGGGACCCCCTCCGCCTCTACGACAGCGACTCCATCCTGCACATGGACCGGATCCCGACCTCGCTGGCCGTCATCGGCGCGGGCGTGATCGGGTGCGAATACGCCACGATGTTCCGGGCCATGGGCATTTCGGTCACCCTCGTAGGGGGGACGGAGCGTCTGCTGCCGTTCCTGGACGCCGAGATCGGGGACCGGCTACGCCTGCAGATGGAGTTGCTGGGCCTCCGCGTGGTCCTGGGCCAGAGCCTGGAGGAGGTCCGGCTCGATCGGCCCCAGGTTCTTCTCCGCCTGAAGAACGGCGAGGAGCTGGAGGTGGAGCGGGTGCTGTTCGCGACCGGGCGCATGGGGGCGACCACCGAGCTCGGTCTGGAACGGGTGGGCCTGACCGCCGGACCCCGGGGGCACCTGAAGGTCAACGAGCATTACCAGACCAGCGTCCCCCATGTCTACGCCGCGGGGGATGTGATCGGGTTTCCTGCCCTGGCCTCTACCTCCATGGAGCAGGCCCGGGTGGCCATGTGTCATGCCTTCGATTTGAAGTACAAGTCGCGGGTCTCCAGCCTCTTGCCCATGGCCGTCTACACCATCCCCGAGATAGCTGCCGTCGGGGAGACCGAGGAGTCGTGCCGGGAAAAAGGGATCGCCTACGGCGTGGGCCGGGCCCACTATCCGAACAACAGCCGGGGGCAGATCATCGGCGACATGTCGGGCCTGGTGAAGCTGATCTTTTCCCCCGTCGACCTCAAGCTCCTCGGGGTCCACATTCTGGGGGAGATGGCCTCGGAGCTCGTCCACGTCGGCCAGAGCTGCCTCTACTTCCACGGGACCCTGGACGACTTCATCCAGATCGTCTACAACTATCCGACTTTGGGCGAGGCCTTCAAGTATGCGGCTTACGACGGGCTGGGAAACCTGGCGCGACAGCGGGAAGGGGGAGAGACGGTGGGAGGCTAAGCTGTCCCACCGCCGGCCGCCGAGAAATGGCGACCGGACGCCGTTTTTCGGACGGCCGGCACTCAGCCTCCGGGCACCCCCAGCTCGAGCCTTGGGGGACAACACTTTACGGGTGATCCCTCCGGCGCTGCTCCGGCACGGGTCTTGCGACTCTCGGGGGCAGGGCGGCGACCACGGTGGTCGTCTCGACACGGAGGAAGTTCACATGGCACGCAAGCGAGTCTACCTTTCGATCGGCCAAGGAGCTGCCGTGGCTTGCCGGCCCGAGGGAACCCAAGAGGCGTGGGAAGCACTGCCCGGTCGGTCGGACCGCTCGGCGTCGAGTCCGCTCTCCTTGCTCCCCCGCTTCCGGATCGACGACGTGATTGCCGACCTCGGAGGCGGCCGCTACTGGCTGTTGCCCCGTGAGGCATCCAAGCCCCGGCCTTAAGCTCAGACCCCCTGGCATGAGGCCCGCCGGTCTCATAATCCTGCTCCTTCTGGGCCTCGCGTCGTCGGCGGCGGGCCAGGGTCTCGTCATCGATCACGACGGACTCGGCTGCGTGGTGGCCGGGAAGTACCCGAAGCTTTCCGCCTGCATCGCACCGCGCTCGCGCGTGGCGCGAGCCCGTGTCTACTTCCGCGGCGAGGGCACCCCGAACTGGTACTACGTCACCCTCACCTCGGACATGCCCTGTTATCGCGGCCTCCTTCCCAAGCCCAAGCGCGATCTCCGGCGATTCAGCTACTACATCGCGGCCGTGGACATGGCCTTTGCGGAAACGCAAACGGGCGAATACGTGGCGGAGGTGGTGCCGGACGAGGCCAGCTGCCGCAAAGGCCCGCTCGCCCCCTTTTTGCAAGATGCGTCGGTGGTGGCAACTCCAGCCGCGGGCGGGGCCGCGATCCCGCCCGGCTTCTCGGCGGTCGGTGCCGTGGGCGGCCTCCCAACCGGGGTCCTACTCGGGGTCGTGGGCGGGGGGGCGGCGGTCGTGGGGGGCATCTCGGCGATCGGGGGCGGGAGCGGGGGAGGGGGGGCGCCGACCTCTCAACCCCCGCCGACCACGTCCACGGCCGGGTCGCCGCCGAGCAGCCTGGCCGGGCCCTCGACCACGACTCCGGGAACCTCGACGTCCACCATCCCCGGCGCACCCACGACCACGGTGCCCGGGACTCCCACCACGACCCTGCCGGGTCCCACCACCACGACCCTGCCGGGCCCGACCACCACGACCCTGCCGGGCCCGACCACCACGACGTTGCCCGGTACGACGACCACGACGGTGCCGGGCACCACCACCACCACACTGCCCAGCACGACCACCACCACCCTCAACCCCTGTGCGGGCGACACGACGCCGCCTCAGGTCACGATCACGTCCCCCACGGGCGGCCTCTTTCTGCCCCTCCCCGTCACTGTGAGCGCCAGCGCCTCCGACGCGTTCGGCATCGCCAAGGTCGACTTCTACTACCAGGAGTCGGGCCACTCCGCCGTCTTCTTCGGGAGGAGCACCTCCGCGCCGTACCGCGCCACCCTGTTCTCCCTCTGCCAGGCGGCCCTCTTGGACTCCTTCTCCCTCACCGCCGTGGCGACCGACAACTGCGGCCTCGTGGCCACTTCCTCCCCGGTGACCATAACCCTCCTCGGCCTCCCCCTGTGCTTCTCCTCGACCCCGCCGCCCCCAGGGGCGGGCTGGATCAGCGACCTGGCCGTCCCGGGCGGACACGGTCAGGTGGTACTGAACGGGACGGACGCCTTCTTCCCCAGCGCGGGCCCTTCGAGGATCACGGCCCCCGGGCGCCCGGGTTCCAACCGCGTGGAGGCGGTGCTCGTGAACGCCCCCGGGCGGGGGGGGACGTGGCGCTTCGACTTGAGCGGCCTGGGGCTCAAGGCGGGCAGCCTGCGGGTAGTGGCGGGCGAGGTGGTGCTCGCGACCCCGGACACGGTGGTGTTCCGCCTGAGTGGCCGCCCCGGAGAGCGAGTCGTCTTCTCCTTCCGGACGGAAGACGACCGCTAGAGCCTCCCCGGTTCCGCTTCGGGTATACTCGGCAGCTGAAGCTCGGAATCGATGCTGAGGAGTCAGGAGCGGTGAGTCTCCCCCGGTTTTTCGTCCACCCCTTCCGGCGCCCGCGGGGTCTTTCCCCCCTCGGCCATCTCGAGGGGCGCGTCATGGACGAGCTGTGGCGACGGCCGGAGGGGGCCTGCGTGCGCGACGTGCAGGCCGCCTTCTCGGGCACCCTGGCTTACACCACGCTCATGACCACTTTGGACCGGCTCCACCGCAAGGGCGTCCTCGATCGCCGCAAGGCGGGCCGCGCCTATGTCTACACCCCCCGCTGGAGCCGGGAGGAGCTGGAGCGCGGCCTGGCGAGCGACCTGATCGGGAGTCTTCTGGACGGGGACGCTGAGGCCGCCCAGCCCGTGCTCTCTTGCATCGTCGACGCTGTGGGTGAGCGGGACCGCCTCTTGCTCGACGAGCTGGACCGCCTGGTGAAGGAAAAACGGCGGCGGCTGGGGCAGAAGAGGGGGCTGTGATGTACGGCTTGGTTGGCCTCAGCCTCGGGTTCGCCGCCTTCCTGGTCATAGGGGGCCTAGGCTCCCTAGCCGTGGCCGCCGCCCGGCCGCGCCGGGGCTACTCCCTGTCCCCGGCGGAGGCGGGGGGGCAGGCCCGTTCGCTCTTTGCCCTGCGTCTTCTCCCCGCCGCGGCCGGGCTCGTCTTCGCCGCCGGCTTTTACGCCCCCGCCTACCTCCTTCTCGAGCCGCGCGACACCGGGGAGACGGTGAGCCCGGGTCTGGCCCTGCTCGTGGTGGCCGCGGCCGCCCTCGTCTTCACCGGTCTCCGGCGGGGCCTCAAAACGTGGGTGGCCGGGCGGCGGCTCGTCGCCGGCTGGATGCGGGGCGCACGTCCCCTCCACCTTCCCGGGCTCGCCCTCCCCGCCTACGGGATCTCCCACCCCTTCCCGGTGGTGGCGGTGGTGGGTATGTGGCGGCCCCGCCTGTTCGTGGCGGAGAGGGTCCTGGCCGGGCTCACGGGCGAGGAGTTGGCGGCCGTTCTCGCCCACGAGGAGGGCCACCTCGTGGCCCGCGACAATCTCCGGGGATTGCTCCTCCGCTGCTGCCCCGACCCGCTGGCGCTGCTACCCATAGGCGACCGTCTCTTCCGGGCGTGGACGGAGGCGGCGGAGGCGGCCGCCGATGAGCACTCGGCGCGGGCCGGCTCGCCGCGGGCGCTGGCCCTGGCGGGGGCGCTGGTCAAGGTCGCGCGCATGGCTCCCGTCGGCCAACGGGCGTCGCTTCCCGCGAGTGCTTTCCACGACGGGGCGGCCATCGTCCGGCGGGTCAAGCGGCTCCTGGATCGAACCGAAAGCAAAGAGGCTGCCACGTCGCTCCTCCGCACGCCCCGCGCCCTGGGCACGTGGGCCTTCCTCTCCGTCCTCGCCCTCTTCGGCACGAGCCCGCTGGTCCTTCGGGCCGTGCACGCGCTGACGGAGGCCGCTCTCCGCCTTCTTCGCTGAGCGCCCCGGCTCGCCACCCGTCCCGGGCGGGGAGCGGCCTCGACGACGCTAGAATGCGGACGTGGGACGGGTCCCGGCGATGAGATCCCTCGGCCTCCCGGGCTCGCTCGGCGCTCTCGCTCTCGCCGCCGCCTCGTTCTCCGCTCCCCGCGTCTCTCCCTCGGCCTCCCGGCCCCTGGCCGAGGCCGGGTATGCCCGGGACACTCTCTACTCCGTCGAGGATGGAGCGCTCGACGCCCTCCAGGACCAGTTCCGCCCCACCCTCGAGGCCAACCGCAAGGAACTCTTGGGTCAGACGGGCCAGGTGAAGGGTTTCGGGGCGGGCACCATCTACCCGCAGATCTGGCTTCGGGACAGCGCGACCCTCATTCCGGCCACTCGCTACTACTATCGCCTGGAGTACCTCACGAGCTGGATCGAGGAGCATCTCTCCCACCAGAGAACGAACGGCGAGCTCTATGACTGGATCGCGGCCGGCGACCCCGCGCCGTTTCTGGCCAACGCGCCCCGGGCCGGGCGGGTCTATCGCGCGGGGAGCATCCAGCTCTCCGCGGACAAGAACACCACCGCCGCCGACCAGGAGGCGAGCGCGGTGCTTGCGGCGGCCCAGGTTTTCGCCCTCACCGGGGACCGCTCCTGGCTCTCCAAGAAGATCGTGGGCCGGGCCCTGGTCGATCGGCTGGACGCCGCTCTGGAGTACGTGCTCACCCAACGCTTCAGCTCCACCTACGGCCTCGTCACCAGCGCCTTTACCGCCGACTGGGGGGATGTGAGCCCGATCTACCCCGACCAGCGCGTCATCTACCTGGACGAGCGGACCCCGGTCGTGGTCGGTCTCTACACGAATGCCCTCTTTGCGCGGGCGGCGGAGGAGCTGGGCGCGATGCTGGGCCGCCTAGGCGACGCCACGCGGGGGGGCCATTGGTCGGGGCAGGCCTCGCGGATCCGGACCAACATCCGACGCTTCTTGTGGGCTGAGACCGCCGGCTTCTACCGCATGCATCGGCTCTTGCCCGGGCCCGGGAAGGAAGTGACCTACGACGACGCCGACACCTTCGCGCTGGGGGGCAACGCGCTGGCCGCCCTCTACGGCCCCGCCGATCCGCCCCAGGCGGAGCGCATCTTCGCCGCGGCGGAGGATCGGCGTCGTCGCTTCGGCGTGTCCACGGTAGCGGGCGTGCTCCTGCCTCCCTACCCGCGCGGGTTCTTCAAGCACCCCATCCAGAGCGATGAGTTTACGTACCAGAACGGCGGCCAGTGGGACTGGTGGGCGGGCCGGTTCCTGCTCGCGGGCTTCGTCCGGGGGAACGCGGGCCCGGCCTCGCGCCAGCTCCGCGAGATCGCAGGCCGAGTGCAGGAAGCGGGCGGGCTCTACGAGTGGTACACCCGGGAGGGGAAGGGCCGGGGGAGCGCCCGCTACGCGGGGAGCGCGGGGGCGCTCGCGGGGGCGGTCTTTGCAGGGCTCTTTGGCCTTGACTCGAGGGCGGAGGGGCTCGCGATCACGGTGCGTCTGGGGGCGGAGCCGGGGGCGGTTCGTGCTTACGAGCCGGCCCTCGATCGCTACGTCGTGTACCGATACTCTCTCGACGACCGGAAGCGGGTGGCCCGCCTGCGCTACGAGAGCAACGCCCCCGGCCTCGGCCGGCTCGCCCTCCTCCTGCCGCTGGGAGCGGTGGCCGAACAGGTGCTCCTCGATGGGCGAGCCGTCCCCTTCACGGGGGAGGCGGTGGGGAGGGACCGTTACGCCGTCCTCCGCACGGACTGGCGGCGCCACCAACTCGAGCTGAGACTGCGCTGACGTGGCGGGGGCCAGGGGTTGGGCGGCGTTAGCGGCGGTCCTCGCCGGCCCCGTCCCCCCGGCTCCGCTTCCCTTTGGCCCCGGCGAGGACGTCTCCTTCCGGATCACGTACGCCCACCTCCTGGCCGGGCGGGCCACTCTCAGGGTGGAGCCGGGCCCGGAGGCGGGACGAGGGATGCTGCGGTTCGTGGCGGAGGCGAAGAGCGAGGGCTTTTTCTCCTGGCTCTTGGGGTTTCGGGTCGACGACCGGACGGTGGCGACCTGGGACCCTGCCGCCGGCTGCTCGCTCGGGATCGAGAAGCATCTGCGGGAAGGCCGCGCGGTTCGCGATCAGGTTGTTGTTTTTGGGCCGGGGTCGGACACGGCGGTGGTGACGGATCCCAAGATCAAGGAGACCCGCTTCGATGTTGGTCCCTGCGTTCTCGACGTGCTCTCCGCCTTCTTCGTGGCCCGGGCCCGCGGGTTGCCGGAGGGGGAGGGCCTGACCCTGCCCCTGTTCGACAACGGCCGGCGCTATGTGCTGAGCGTGCGCTTACGGGGGCGAGAGCGGCTCGACCTGCCCCCCCCGCTGGGAAAAGCCGTTCCCACCATGATCGTGGAGCCGCTCCTCCTGGAGGGAACGGGCCTCTTCGTTAAGGCGGGGCGCCTCATGATCTGGCTGACCGACGACGCCCGCCGCATCCCCGTCCGGCTCCGCTCCAAAGTGGCGATCGGGTCCGTGTCCGCCGACTTGGAAAGCTACCACGCACCCGCGGATGGCCGCCCGTAACCCATCCGCGCCCTACAGCATCACCTTGCGGTGGCGGGCCACTTCCTCCTCGTAGTACTTCCGGTAGAGGACCTCCCACTCGTCGGACCCCTCTACGATCGGGCGCTTCTGGCTCTCGATCTTGCGGCGCACGAGGGCATCGATGGCCTCGTCCGCCTTCATCTCGTCGGAGATCAGCTTCACCATCTCCTGGCGGATCTCCTGGGGGTCGGCGAAGTACTCCACCTCTTCGTCCGCGTCGAGCTGGCTAAGGATGAGGTGGGACAGGCGGAGGATCTTCTCCCGGGAGAGCTTCATCGTTCCCCCCCTCCGCTCACAGAATAATCCCCTTCTCCCGCGCCATCTTCTTCTTGAGCATCTTGAACATCTCCGTGTAGGTGACGTTCGAGCGCTCCATCTCCGAGGCGTGCTGGATCAGCACCTCCCGCACCTCTTCGTTCAAGCGGTCCTCGATCTGCAGCTCCTCGGTGATCACCCGGGCAATGCCGTCCACGATGCGGGGCTCGGAGTCGATCTGCAGCTTGCCTTCTCCCACGAGCGTCTTCACGATCTTTCGGGAGACGTATTGAATCTCTTCCGCGGTGAGGCGCATGGCTCCGGGAGTATAGCATCCGGGGGCCGTGGTATCCTCGGGCGCCCATGTCCTTCGACCTCGTTCGCCATCCCCTGGTGGAGGATTGCTTGGCCCGGCTGCGGGATAGGGCCACACCACCGGACGAGTTTCGACGGCTCGCCCGGCGGGTGAGCTTGGTCCTCACCATCGAGGCCACCCGCGACCTCGCCCTGAAGGAGGGCATGGTAGAGACGCCCCTGGAGACCGCACCCGCGCGCCGGCTGGCCCCGCGCGTGGTGGCGGTGCCCGTGCTGCGGGCGGGCCTGGGGATGATGGACGCTTTCCTGGAGCTCGTGCCCCAGGCGGAGGTTGGCTATTTCGGCCTGGAGCGCAACGAGGAGACGGCGGTAGCCCGCCGCTACTACGAGAAGGTTCCCAAGAACCTGGGGGACGCCCTCGTCTTTCTGCTCGACCCCATGCTGGCCACGGGGGGATCGGCGGCGATGGCGGTGGACGGTCTGCGGGGGCTGGGCGCGAAGGAGGTCCGCCTGCTCTGCATCGTGGCCGCTCCCGAGGGCGTGGCCCACTTGGCCGCCGTCGCGCCCGCGGCGAGGATCTACTGTGCGGCGCTCGACCGTACCCTCAACGACCGCAAATACATCCTTCCTGGACTGGGGGACTTCGGGGACCGCCTCTTCCGGACCTGAGCCCGTCCCCGGGGCCTTGCTGGGCGCGCGACCGACGGCTCGGAACGCGATGTTTCCATTGACGATGGATCGGGCCCTGGCATAGGCTTTAGGCCCCCCATGCCGCAGATTTTCCACCACAGCACCAACACCCTGTCCCGGGTGAGCATCTTTGGAGCCGTGTTCATGGGAGCGGCGGGCTTGTGGCTGATCCTGGAGATCAACCGCTCGCCCTACGTGACCCGGGCCTTCGAGGCTCGCGAGCAACCTGTGCCCTTCTCCCATGCCCACCACGTCGGCGGCATAGGCATAGAGTGCCGGTACTGTCACACTGCCGTCGACCGGTCCGCGGTGGCGGGCATCCCGCCCACCAAGACGTGCATGAACTGCCACTCCCAGATTTGGTCCCAGAGCCCGACCCTTGAGCCGGTGCGGGCCAGCTTCCGCACCGACACCTCCCTGGAGTGGACGAGGGTGCACGACCTTCCCGACTTCGTCTATTTCAACCACAGCGCCCACGTGAACAAGGGGATCGGCTGCTCGACCTGCCACGGGCGCGTGGATAGGATGCCCCTCACCTGGCAGGTGCATTCGCTGCAGATGGAGTGGTGCCTGGAATGCCACCGGCAGCCCGAGAAATACGTGCGCCCGAAGGCGGAGGTGTACAACATCGCCTACGAGGCCCCCGCCGACCAACTCGAGCGGGGGCGGAGGCTGGTCCGCGAGTACGGCATTCACACCCGCGTCTCTTGCTCGACCTGCCACCGATGAGCATCGATCCCAAGTCCATCCCCTCCGCGCCCATTGAGCTTCTCGGCACGCGCCGAGGTCTGGACGGCCCCGGGGGGCCCCGCTTCTGGAAGAGCCTGGACGAGCTCGCGGAGACCCAGGAATTCCGAGAGTTCGTGCACCGCGAGTTCCCCGAGCAGGCCTCCCAGTTCGAGGACCCCGAAGGCCGGCGCGAGTTCCTCAAGATCATGGGGGCCTCCCTGGCCCTGGCCGGTCTCGGTGCCTGTACCCGCCAACCCCAGGAGACCATCCTCCCCTATGTGAAGCAGCCGGAGCAGGTCGTCCCTGGCCGCTCCCTCTTCTTCGCTAGCGCGGTGACGCTGGGCGGCTACGCCAAGGGCGTGCTGGTAGAGAGCCACGAGGGGCGGCCCACCAAGGTTGAGGGCAACCCCGACCACCCCCAGAGCCTGGGCGCCACCGATGTCTTTGGCCAAGCCCACGTCCTCGGCCTCTACGACCCGGACCGGGCCCAGACCGTGAAGTTCTACGGTGAGGTGCGCACCTGGGCCGTTTTCAACGAGGCCCTGCGCGCCGCCCTCGAGAAACAGCGGGGCAGCCGGGGCGCGGGCCTGCGGTTCCTGAGCGGCACCGTCACCTCCCCGACCCTGCGCACACAGCTGGAGGGGATCCTGGCCGAGTTCCCGGCCGCCCGCTGGCACCAGTACGAGCCGGCCGGCCGGGACAACGTGCGCGCGGGCGCGATCCTGGCCTTCGGCGAACCCGTGGAGGCCCAATACCGGCTGGAGCGGGCGGACGTGATCCTCTCCCTGGACCAGGATTTCGTGGGCAGCGGTCCCGCGAACCTGAGGCTCGTGCGCGAGTTCGCCTCCCGGCGCCGGGTGCAGGGCGAGCGCGCGGAGATGAACCGGCTCTACGTGGTGGAGTCAACGGTCTCCGCGGCGGGTGCGGTCGCCGACCACCGGCTGCCCCTGCGGGCCTCCGAGGTTGAGGGCTTCGCGCGGGCGGTGGCGGCGGCCCTGGGTCTGCCCGTGGAGGGGGGAACCTCCGCCCACGCGGCCTTCATCGCCGCCCTCGCAAAGGATCTCCGCACGCGGGCGGGGGCCTCGCTGGTGATGGCGGGCGAGGGCCAGCCCCCGGCCGTCCACGCCCTGGCCCATGCCATGAACCAGGCGCTCGGCAGCGTCGGCAAGACCGTGGTCTACACGGACCCCCCGGAAGCCAAGAGCGAGGACCAGCTCGCCTCCCTCAAGGAATTGGGGGCAGACATGGAGGCGGGCCGGGTGGAGCTGCTGATCATCCTGGGCAGCAACCCCGTCTACAACGCCCCCGCCGACCTCGAGTTCGCGAGGAGGATGGATAAGGTGGGGCTGCGCATCCACCTCGGGCTCTACGAGGACGAGACGGGGGAACGCTGCCACTGGACCCTGCCCGAGGCCCACCCCCTCGAGGCCTGGAGCGACGCCCGGGCCGTGGACGGCACCGTTTCCATCCTCCAGCCCCTGATCGCACCCCTCTACGGCGGGAGGTCGGCCCACGAGGTCCTGGCCGCCTTTGGGGACCCACCGGACCAGGCGGGCTACGACATCGTGCGCGAGCATTGGCGAGCCCGGGGCCTGGCCGCCGACTTCGAGAAGCGCTGGGCGCGGGCCCTTCACGACGGTGTCGTCGCGGGGTCGGCCCTCCCCGAGAAGCGCGTCACCCTGAAGATCGGCCCGTGGTCGAGGCCGGCCGACGCCGCCCCCGCGGGCGGCCTGGAGATAGTGTTCCGACCCGATCCCAGCGTGTGGGACGGGAGCTTCGCCAACAATGGCTGGCTGCAGGAGTTGCCCAAGCCGCTCACCAAGCTTACCTGGGAGAACGCCGCCCTTCTGAGCCCGGCGACGGCGGCGAGGCTCGGCCTGCCCTCCCCCCAGGAGACGAGCAGGGGCGCGGTGAGCCCGATCATAGAGCTCCAGTACAAAGAGCGCCGGCTGCGGGCCCCGGCCTGGATCGTTCCCGGCCACCCCGACGATTCGGTGACCGTCCACCTTGGCTATGGCCGGACACGGGTGGGACGGGTCGGCAACGGCGCCGGCTTCAGCGCCTACGCCCTCCGCACGAGCGGGGCCCCCTGGTTCGACTCCGGCCTCGAGGTCCGGGGCACCGGCGAGACCACCCGGCTGGCCTGCACCCAGAACCACTGGAGCATGGAGGGCCGGCACCCGGTGCGGGTGGCGGCCACAACCGCCGACTATGACCGGAAACCCCACTTCGCCCGGGAGATGGGCGAGGACCCCCGACCCGGCTCCTCCCTCTTCCCGCCCCACAAGTACGAGGGACACGCCTGGGGCATGGCCATCGACCTGAACGCGTGCGTGGGCTGCAACGCGTGTGTCACCGCCTGCCAGTCCGAGAACAACATCCCGGTGGTGGGCAAGGATCAGGTGGCCCGGGGCCGGGAGATGCACTGGATCCGGGTGGACCGCTACTACGAGGGTGATCCCGGCCGCTCGGAGACCATCGAGGCCTATCACCAGCCCCTCCCCTGCATGCATTGCGAGAACGCCCCCTGCGAGGTGGTGTGCCCGGTGGCGGCGACCGTGCACAGCGACGAGGGGCTCAACGAGATGGTCTACAACCGCTGCGTGGGAACGCGGTACTGCTCCAACAACTGTCCCTACAAGGTGCGCCGCTTCAACTTCTTTCTCTACCAGGATTGGGACACGCCCAGCCTGAAGATGATGCGGAACCCGGACGTGACCGTGCGCAGCCGGGGCGTGATGGAGAAGTGCACGTACTGCGTGCAGCGCATCAACCGGGCCCGCATCGAGGCCAAGAACGAAGGGCGCGGGATCCGGGAGGGGGAGATCAAGACCGCGTGCCAGTCGGTCTGCCCGGCCGAGGCCATCGTGTTCGGGGACGTGAACGACCCCAAGAGCCGGGTCTCCCGGCTCAAGGCCGAGCCCCGGAACTACGGCCTCCTGAGCGAGCTGCAGACCCAGCCCCGCACCACCTACCTGGCGGCCGTGCGCAACCCCAACCCGGAGATCTCCCGTGGGTAGCGCGGAGCAACCGATCATCGGTCCTGGCCACACCTACGGCAGCGTCACCGACAAGATCAGCAGTCTTGTCCTCAAGCGCCGGACCCCGCTCGGCTGGTTCATCGGGGTGAGCATCGCCTCCACCCTGTTCCTGGGCCTCCTCTTCAGCCTGGCCGCCCTCCTCTTAAAAGGGGTCGGCCTCTTTGGTATCACCATCCCCATCGGCTGGGGCTTCGACATCGTCAACTTTGTTTGGTGGATCGGGATCGGCCATGCGGGGACCCTGATCTCCGCCATCCTCCTCCTCCTCCGGCAGGAGTGGCGGACCTCCATCAACCGCTTTGCCGAGGCCATGACCTTGTTCGCGGTGGCCTGCGCAGGCGTCTATCCGATCTTCCACATGGGCCGGCCGTGGGTGGGGGCTTATTGGCTCATGCCCTACCCCAACACCATGGGGCTCTGGCCCAACTTTCGGAGCCCGCTCATCTGGGACGTGTTCGCGGTCTCCACCTACGCCACCGTCTCCGCCCTCTTCTGGTTCGTGGGCCTCATCCCCGACCTGGCCACCCTGCGCGACCGGGCCCGGAGCCGGGCCTGGCAGATCGTCTACGGGATCCTGGCCATGGGTTGGCGCGGGTCGGCCAAGCACTGGCACAACTACGAGACCGCCTACCTCCTGCTGGCCGGGCTGGCCACGCCCCTGGTCGTCTCCGTCCACACCGTAGTGAGCTTCGACTTCGCGGTCGGGGTTGTGCCCGGCTGGCACGCCACAGTCTTCCCGCCCTACTTCGTGGCGGGGGCCGTCTACGGGGGGTTCGCCATGGTTCTCACCCTAGCCATCCCCCTCCGCAAGGCCTATGGGCTCGAGGACTTCATCACCCTCCGCCACCTCGAGAACATGGCCAAGGTGATGATGGCGACCGGCCTGATCGTGGCCTATGGCTACATGATCGAGGCCTTCATGGCCTGGTACAGCGGCAACCCCTACGAGACCTACATGATCTGGAACCGCATGACCGGGCCCTACCGACATATGTACTGGGCCCTGATATTCTGCAACGTCTTCACTCCCAACCTCCTTTGGGTGAAGAACCTCCGCACCAGCGTCCCCTTCCTTTTCGTGGTGTCGTTGGTCGTGAGCGTGGGCATGTGGCTGGAGCGGTTCGTCATCATCGTGACCAGCCTGCACCGCGACTTCTTGCCCTCCTCCTGGGGGATGTACTCGGGGACTTATGTGGATTGGTCCACCTTCGTGGGTACGATCGGGCTCTTCCTGACCCTTCTGTTCCTCTTCGTGCGCTTCCTGCCCGTGATCTCGATCTTCGAGATGCGGACCATCCTCCCCGGGGCCGCGGTGGGGGGGGAGAAGCCGTGAGCGTCCGCCCGCCGATTTACGGTCTGCTGGCCGAGTTCCGCACCGGGGCCGAGGTGGTGGCGGCGGCCCGGGGCGTGCGCGAGGCGGGGTACCGGAGGGTGGACGGCTATTCGCCCTTCCCGATCGAGGAGCTCTCGGAGGCGTTGCACTTCCATAAGTCCCACCTGCCCAAGATCGTCCTCGGGGGCGGCATCCTCGGGGCCTTCGCGGGCTGGGCCCTGCAGTACTGGTCTTCGGTGATCGCCTATCCCCTGAACATCGGGGGGCGGCCCTTCAATGCCTGGCCGGCCTTCATCGTGCCCGCCTTCGAGACCACCATCCTCTTCGCGGCGGGTTCGGCGGTGCTGGGGATGCTGGCCCTAAACGGCCTGCCCCAGCCCTACCACCCGGTCTTTAACGCGCCCCGCTTCGCCCTCGCCACCCGCGACCGCTTCTTCATCTGCGTGGAGGCCACCGATCCCCGGTTCGACCGCGCCGAGACGCGCACGCTCCTGGAGCGCTTGGGTGCGAGCGAGGTCTCGGAGGTGGAGCACTGATGCGCGCGCGCGCGGCTCCCCTCGCGATCGTGGCCGCCCTCATCGGGTGCCGGCAGGACATGCACGACCAACCCCGATACAAGCCGCTCGCGCGCAGCGAGTTTTTCAGCGACCACCGCTCCGCCCGGCCCCTCGTGCCCGGCACCGTGGCCCGCGGCCAGCTCCGGGAGGATCAGGTCCTCTTCACGGGCAAGGAGGGAACGGAGTTCACGAAGACCCTGCCCCTGCCCGTCAGCGCCGACCTCCTGGCCCGGGGCCGGACGCAATTCCAGACCTTCTGCGCGCCCTGCCACGGGGGGGTGGGAAGGGGGGACGGGATGGTCGTGCAGCGCGGCTTCCGGAAGCCCCCCTCCTACCACATTGACCGCCTGCGGGAAACGCCGGTCGGCTACTACTTCGACGTGATCACCAACGGCTTTGGGGCCATGTCCGACTACGCGGCCCAGGTCCCGGTCAAGGACCGCTGGGCGATCGTGGCCTACATCCGGGCCCTCCAGCTCAGCCAGCACGCCACCCTGGGGGACGTGCCCGCCGCGGAGCGCGGCCAGCTTCAGGCGAGCGGGCAATGAGCTCCCCTCCCTTCCCCCTCCCGACCCGCATCGACCGCCTGCAGCAGATCGCCCTCGGGGTGGGCCTCCTGGGCGGCCTCGCCTGCCTCGTTGGCCTCGCGCTCGATCCCCACCAGTTCTTCCGCTCCTACCTCTTCGCCTATCTCTTCTGGGCGGGGGTGGCCGTGGGCTGCATGTCGATCGTGATGATCCACCACCTTTCCGGCGGCTTGTGGGGGCTGGTGATCCGCCGGTTGCTGGAGGCGGGGACACGGACCTTGCTAGTGGTGGCCCTCCTCTTTATCCCCGTGGCCCTGGGCATGGGCCGGCTCTACCCCTGGGTCCACCCCGGGGAAGACAAGCTGCTCCAGTACAAGGCCGTCTACTTGAACGTGCCCTTCTTCCTGGGCCGGGCCGCCTTCTACTTCGCGGCCTGGCTCACGCTCGCCCACTTCCTCAACAAGTGGTCGCGGCAGCTGGACGAGGGGGAGGACCCCAAGGTCTCCCGCCGGCTGCAGGGTCTTTCCGGGGGAGGGCTGATCGTTCTCGGCCTGACCATCACGTTTTCCTCCGTGGACTGGGCCATGTCCCTCGCCCCCCACTGGTTCTCCACCATCTACGGGATGCTATTCATGGTGGGCCAGGTGCTCTCCGCCATGGCTCTCGTGATCGTGCTCCTCGCCTATCTGGGGGGCGAGAAGCCCCTCTCGGAGGCGGTACGCCCGGGCCATGTGCACGACCTGGGCAAGCTGCTCCTGGCCTTTGTAATGCTCTGGGCGTACGTGAACCTCTCCCAGTTCCTGATCACCTGGTCCGGCAACCTAGCGGAGGAAGCCTCCTTCTACATCCACCGGCTGCAGGGCGGCTGGCAGTGGGTGGCCCTGGCCTTGGTGGTCTTCCATTTTGCCCTGCCCTTCCTGCTCCTGCTCTCGCGGGACCTGAAGCGGGACGCCCGCCTCCTGGGACTCCTGGCCGCAGGGGTGTTTCTGGTGCGGTTGCTGGATCTCTATTGGCTGGTCGCCCCCGACCTCACCGGGCACGGTCACGAGGCGGTGGGGCTGGGCGTGGCCGTGCACTGGCTGGATGTGGCCGCGCCCCTGGGGGTGGGAGGGATCTGGCTTTTCTTCTTCGCCCAGGCGCTCCGGGACCGGCCCCTGCTCCCCGTGGGGGATCCGGAGATCCGGGCGCTCCTGGAGGCCCCGGCGGGGGGGACGTCGCGATGACGGAGCAGCCGGCGCCCGGCCATACCGAAGTCGACTTCGAGCGGACCGATGTCGACGCCACCGCCCTCCTCAAGTTCGCCTTCGGGATAGTGGCGGCTACGGGGGCGGTGGTGCTCCTGCTCTGGCGGCTCTATTTCGTCTTCGTGGCTCAGGAGGCGGCCCGGCAACCGGCGCCCCCCGTGATGCGGGCGGACCCCGCGGCGATGGCGCCGGCGGGGCCGAGCCTGCAGCCCCTTCCCTCCCGGGACCTGGCCCGGTTCCGCGCCGAGGAGGACGTCGTCCTCGGCACCTACGGCTGGGTGGACAAGGAGAAGGGCATCGTGCGCATCCCCATCGAACGGGCCATGCGGCTTCTCTCGGAGCGCGGTCTCCCCGCCCCCGCTGCCGCCCCGCCCGTCGCGGCCCCACCCGAGGGCGACCGAGGTCGGGAGTGACAGCGTCGTCCCTGGCCCTGATCCTCTTCCTGGCGGGTATCGCCCCCGCCGGAGGCACCGAGCCGCCCGCCATCCTCAGCGAGATCGGCTTCGACCAGAAGCTCGGCCAGGCCGTGCCCCCCGATCTGGCTTTCCGGGACGAGGGGGGTCGACCCGTCCGCCTCGGCGACTACTTTGGCAGGAAGCCCGTGGTCCTCAACCTCGTCTATTTCGACTGCCCTATGCTCTGCACGGTGAGCTTGAGCGGCCTGGCCAGCGCCCTCGACGTCCTCTCCTTCACCGCCGGCCGGGAGTTCGAGCTCGTGACGATCAGCTTCGATCCGCGCGAGAAACCGGCCCGGGCCGCGGCCGCTAAGAAGGTCCACCTCGAGCGCTATTCCCGCCCGGGGGCGGAGGGGGGCTGGCATTTCCTCACCGGCGACAAGGAGGCCATCGACCGTCTCACCCGCGCGGTGGGCTTCCGCTACGTCTGGGACGAGGAAACCAAGCAGTTCGCCCACCCCGCCGGGCTGCTCGTGCTCACCCCCGAGGGCCGCATCGCCCGCTACCTCTTCGGCATCGAGTACGCGCCCAAGGATCTGCGCCTGGCCCTGGTGGAAGCGGGGGCGGGCCGGGTCGGCACCCCCTTCGACCAGGTCCTGCTCTACTGCTTCAAGTACGACCCCCACCGGGGCCGCTACAGCGCCCAGATCCTGAACCTCGTCCGGCTGGGCGCCGGCCTCACCGTTCTCGCTCTGGGTGCTCTCATCCTCACCCTCCGGCGCCGGGAGAATGACCAGGCTCTCGCCCAGCCCGCGGTCCAGGGTTCATGACGGGATTTCCGCTCTTTCCCGAGCGCGCCTCCACGCTCGCGGGCGAGGTCGACGCCCTCTATCTCTACCTGGTCCTGGTTTCCGTCTTCTTCTCGGTGGGGATCGCCCTCACCCTGATCGTCTTTGCCGTCCGCTTCCGCCGCCGCTCGGAAACGGAATGGCCGGGCGAGATTGAAGGCTCCACCAACCTGGAGCTGACCTGGACCATCATCCCCTTCCTCCTCACGGTGGTGATGTTCGTCTGGGGCGCCCGGGTCTTCTTTCACATGAACCGGCCCCCCGACGACGCCATGGCCGTGAACGTGGTGGGCAAGCGCTGGATGTGGAAGCTCCAGCACCCCACCGGCCAGCGCGAGATCAACGAGCTGCACGTCCCCGTGGGCCGGCCGGTCAAGCTCACCCTGACCTCGGAGGATGTGATCCACAGCTTCTTCGTCCCCGCTTTCCGCATCAAGAAGGACGCGGTGCCCGGACGCTACAGCGTCGCCTGGTTCGAGGCCACCAAGCCGGGAACCTACCATCTCTTCTGCGCGGAGTACTGCGGGACCGAGCACTCCAAGATGATCGGCCGCATCGTGGTCTTGGAGCCGGCCGAATACCAGACCTGGCTAGCGGGCGGACCCGCGCCCGTGTCCCCGGCCGCGGCGGGGGAGAAGCTCTTCACGGAACTGAACTGCATCACCTGCCACCGGGCGGACTCGGGAGGCCGGGGGCCCCTCCTGCAGGGTCTCTTCGGCAAGACCGTGCGGCTGCAGGGCGGGGAGACGGTGGTAGCCGACGAAGCCTACATCCGGGAATCGATCTTGAATCCGGCCGCCAAGATCACGGCCGGCTACCAGCCGATCATGCCCACCTACCTGGGCCAGGTCAGCGAGGAGTCGCTCCTGCAGCTCATTGCCTACCTAAAGTCCCTTTCGCCGCCGTCGGGGGAGGGCGCGCCCCTGCCCGCGGCGGCCGGGGGACCGCCTCCCTCCAAGGCCCGGGCGCGCGAAGACCGGAACCCATGACGACACCGGCCACCGCCCTTCCCAAGGTGCACTACCTCAACGCCGACTATGGGTGGAGGTCGTGGCTCTTCACCACCGACCACAAGCGCATCGCCATCCTGTACCTCGTCTCCATCACCCTCATGTTCTTCCTGGGCGGAGCCTATGCGGTCGTGATCCGCCTGAACCTGCTCGAGCCCACGGGCAGCCTGGTCTCCGCCGAGACCTACAACAAGCTCTTCACCGCCCACGGCGTGATCATGGTCTTCTTCTTCCTGATCCCATCGATCCCGGCGACCCTCGGGAACTTCCTCATCCCCCTCATGATCGGGGCCAAGGATCTGGCCTTCCCCCGTTTGAACCTTCTCTCCTGGTACGTGTACATCGTGGGGGCCGTCTTCACCCTCTACGCTCTGGTGGCGGGGGGGCTCGACACCGGCTGGACCTTCTATACGCCCTACAGCACGGCCTTCGCCAATACCAACGTGATCGCGGCCGGGATCGGCATCTTCATCACCGGTTTCTCCTCCATCCTCACCGGCCTCAACTTCATCGTGACCATCCACAAGATGCGGGCCCCGGGCCTGACCTGGTTCCGTCTCCCCTTATTCGTGTGGGCCCACTACGCGACCTCCCTGGTCCAGATCCTGGGCACCCCCGTCATCGCCATCACCCTCCTGCTCGTGGTCCTGGAGAGGGCCTTCCATTTCGGCTTCTTCGACCCTAACCGGGGGGGCGACCCCGTGCTCTTCCAGCACCTCTTCTGGTTCTACTCCCACCCCGCCGTCTACATCATGATCTTGCCCTCCATGGGGGTGATCAGCGAGCTCGTGACCTGCTTCTCCCGCAAGCGGGTCTTCGGCTACAACTTCATCGCCATGTCCAGCCTGGCCATCGCCGGCCTCGGCTTCCTGGTCTGGGCCCACCACATGTTCGTGGCCGGAATCTCGGTCTATTCGGCCATGATCTTCTCCGCCCTCAGCTTCCTGGTGGCCATCCCCTCCGCGATCAAGGTCTTCAACTGGACGGCCACCCTATTCCGGGGCTCGGTCTCCTGGCAGACCCCGATGCTGTACGCATTCGGGTTCATCGGTCTCTTCACGATCGGGGGGCTCACCGGGCTCTTCCTGGCCAGCCTCGGCATCGACGTCCACGTGACCGACACCTACTTCGTGATCGCCCACTTCCACTACATCATGGTGGGGGGAGCCATCATGGGCTACCTCGGAGGCCTGCACTACTGGTGGCCGAAGATGACGGGCCGCCTCTACCCGGAGTGGTGGGCGCGGGTCTCGGCGGTGGTGGTCTTCCTGGGATTCAACCTCACCTTCCTTCCCCAGTTCATCCTCGGCTACCTGGGCATGCCCCGCCGCTACCACGCCTATCCGCCTGAGTTCCAGGTCCTGAACGTCATGTCCTCGGCGGGGGCCTCGATCCTGGGCGTGGGCTACCTGATCCCGATGGTCTACCTGGCCTGGTCCATGCGCTACGGCAAGGTCGCGCCCGCCAATCCCTGGCCCGCCACCGGCCTCGAGTGGCAGACCACCTCTCCGCCCCCCACGGAGAACTTCTCCCGGACACCGGTGGTGCACGAAGAGGTTTACGACTACTCGGGTCCCCCCAAGGAGGCCGCCCTTGTCTGAGGCGCAGGCGGGCACCCTCGCCCATCACTTCGCGGACCTCGAGCAGCAGAGGGAGGCTTCCGCCCTCGGCATGTGGGTCTTCCTGGTGACGGAGCTCCTTTTCTTCGGCGGCCTGTTCTCGATCTATTCCGTTTACCGGCACTCGTACTACGAAGCGTTCTCCGCGGGCAGCCACCACCTCTCCTGGAGGCTCGGGTTCATCAACACCCTCGTCCTCATTGGCAGCAGCTTCACGATGGCTATGGCCGTCTACTCGGCGGCCACGGGGAGGCGCGCCCGCATCGTGCTTTTCCTGATCCTCACCATCCTCCTGGGTTCCGTCTTCCTGGGCGTGAAAGTCGTGGAGTACGCGGAGAAGATCGGCCCCTGCCTGGGGGACGGGCCCCACGCGGGGTGCCTCCTACCCGGGCCCCGCTTCGACGGCGAGGTCCTCCACCTGGAGGGGGAGCGGGCACGGGAGGCCCAGATCTACTTCTCGCTCTACTTTGGGATGACCGGCCTGCACGCGACCCACATGATCATCGGCATCCCCATCCTCGGCATCATCGCCCGTATGGCCTACCGCGGGCGCTTCCGCCCCGAGTGGCACACCCCCGTGGAGCTGGTCGGGCTCTACTGGCACTTCGTGGACATCGTGTGGATCTTCCTCTTCCCCCTCCTTTATCTCATCGGGCACCACTGACATGTCGCGCCCCCACGTCGTTTCCTGGCCGAGCTACTTGGGCGTCTTCCTCGTCCTTGCCGCCCTCACCGCGGCCACGGTCTGGGCGGCGGGGCAGGACTTTGGCTCCTTCAACACCATGGTGGCCCTCACCATCGCGGTCGTGAAGGCCACCCTGGTCGTTCTCTACTTCATGCATCTCCGCTACAGCCCCCGGCTGACCATCCTCGTGGTCTTCATGGGCTTCGTGTGGTTGGCCATCCTGATTCTGCTCACCATGAGCGACTACCTGAGCCGGGGCTGGTCGATCGTCACCCGCTAGACGTCGATCACTCCCGCTCCCCGCTTCCGCCGGGCGCGCGGCAAGCGGGCCGGGCGGCCGCCGTCACATAATCGTCACGGAGCTCCCCTACTGTGGAAGGTCTCCCCGGCCCCCAGAGGTACCGAAGATGCGTTTGCTACCGCGAGTCGTGCTCCTCACCGTAGCCACCGGCGTCGCGCTCTTCGGCCGGCCGGCCGCGAGCGAGCCGATCCGGGGCGTGGGGGCGGCCCTGCCCAAGGCCGTCTACGCGGAGTGGGCGCGGAGCTTCGAGGCCAAGACGCATGTCGCGGTCTCGTATTCGGCGGTGTCGCCTACGGCGGCCCTCGGCGAGCTCGCCACCGGCCACGCGAATTTTGGCGCCTCCGAAGTGCCCCTCCTGGTGGAGCAGCTCGCGGCCAAGGGCCTCGTACAGTTCCCGACCGTCATCGGCGGCGTCGTTCCCGTGGCCAACGTTCCCGGTGTCGCCCCGGGGACGCTCAAGCTCACCGGCCTCCTGCTCGCCGACATCTTCCTGGGAAAGGTCAAGACCTGGGACGACCCCGCGATCAAGGCATTGAACGGGGAGTTGGACCTGCCCAGTCGGTCCATTAGAGTGGTTCATCCCACGGAGGCCTCGGGGTCGACCTATATCTTCACCACCTACTTGTCGAGCGTGAGCCCGGAGTGGAAGCGTCGCGTCGGCCGGGGCTTCACCGTGGTCTGGCCAGTGGGAGAGGAGCGGGCAGCAACCGTGGAGCTCGGGTCCTTCGTCCGGAAGACGTTCGGAGCCGCTGGTTTCGTCGACTTCGCCACTGCTGCGGACGAGGGTCTGCCCCGGACGAAAATGCGGAATCGGGAAGGGGAGTTCGTCACTCCAAACCCCGTCTCCTTCCAGGCCGCGGCTGCCAACGCCCCCTGGGAGTCGGCGGCCGCCTTCGGCCTCCTCCTCGTGGATGTTCCCGGACGCGGGTGCTGGCCGTTGACGGCGCCGGTTTTCGCGCTCGTGCCCCATGCGCCGAAAGACTCGAACCAAGCCCTGGAGGTGCTCCGGTTCTTCGACTGGGCTTTCAAGAACGGAGCCCGGATCGCCAGCGAGGCTGGATATGTGGCCCTGCCCCCCCCGGTGACGGCGCTGGTCGAGAAGGCCTGGATGCGTCAGGTGAAGGACGCCCGCGGGACCTCCATCTGGACGGGCCCCGGACCGGGCGGCAACTGAGCCGAACCCGGTGAGGGGCCCCGGACGGAGGGTCTCCTAGGGCAAGGCGGGCGGGCGGCGCGGGCCCTAGAGCCCGCTGCGGGCGGAGGGCAGTTGGGAGAGCCCCCCCGCGGAACCGTCGAGGGAGCCCTGGAGGATGATGCGACCGGAGGGGACCTCGTTCATGCGCCGGAGGATCAGCCACAGCCCGATCATCAGGACGAGGAGGACCACGAGCAGGGGCAGAAGCCACTGGGTCTTGTCGCGCTTGTTCCGGTGCCGGTGCTTGCGCCTCCGACGCATCCCGCTGCCTTCCCCGAGCTCGGCGGCCGCGTCGGTCGAGTCGCTCGAGAGGCCGGTCGCGGGGTCGTTCTCGGAGAGGGAGGGGGCGGACACGGGAAGGGGAGGTGGCAGCTCGCGGCGGATCTCGTCCAGATCGCCCGCCATGACCCACTCGGACAGCCCCGGGTGCCAGATCAGCGTCGTCTCGGGAATCTCACCGGCCAGGATGAGGTCGACCAGGCGAGAGACGTCCACCGGGCCGTGGCGCCGCCCCCCGTGGGCATAGAACCATCGCGAGGCGGCAGCACCCTCAGCCATGTGATTGGACGCTGCTAGAGATTAGCGAGCGGGAGGGCCCTGTCAAGGGGCACTCCCCGGAGGGCGCCCGGAGAGGGGGGCGCCCCGAGGCCCCTCACCCTCCCGTCCCGCCGACAATCTCGAAGGACGTCTTGAAGTCGAGGTCCGGCCTCAGGCTGTGCCAGACCGAGCAGTATTTTTCCCGGGAGAGGGACAAGGCCCGCTCCAGCTTTTCCGCGGGGATGTCGCCCGTGACCGCGAAGTGCAGGGTCACGGTCACGAGCCGCTTGGGGTCTTCGCGAGCGCGTTCGCCGATGAGGTGCGCGTGCACGGCTCGGGGGTCCAGGCGCCCCTTCTTCAGGATGTGGACGACATCGATGGCCATGCAGCCGGCCAGGCTGAGGGCCAGGGCCTCCACGGGGGTCGGCCCCGCCTGGCCCGCGCTGTCCAGGATCATCTCCACGGAGCCCGTGCGCCCCGCGAAGCGCAGGTCTCCCCGCCAATCGAGATCCACGGTCACGGGGGCGGTCATGGCGTGGTCTAAGGGGCCTCCCAGAGCGGTCTCAAGCGGGTACGGGGGGGAAGAGTCCCAGGCGCTGCCGGATCTCCGCCTGCACCTCCGGCGGCGGCCGGGTGCCGTCGGCCACCACCACCAGTTCCTTGCGCCGGAACAGGTCGAGGATGGGCCGGGTCTGGCCGTGGTAGTCGGCCAGGCGGTCGCGCACCGCCTGCAGAGTATCGTCCGGCCGCGTGACCAGCCTCCCCCCGCAGACGTCGCAGGTGTCGGGCCGGGCGGGTCGGTGGTGGATCAGGTTGAAGTCGAGCCCGCAGCTCGAGCAGAGGCGGCGGCTCAGGACGCGCTCGAGGACGACCATGTCCGGGACCTCGAGGAGGATCACGGCGTCGATGTCGTAGGCCTCCAGGAAGAACTCGGCCTGGGTCCGGTCCCGGGGGAAGCCGTCCAGGACGAAGCCGTAGTTCCAGTCGTGCTGGTCGAGACGGGTCCTTATCACCTCGGAGACGAGCTCGTCCGGGACCAGCTCCCCCGCGGCCACGCTGCGCTTCACGCGGGCCCCCAGTTTCGTGTGGTGCTGGATGTTCCAGCGCAGGATGTCGCCCACGCTGATGTGGACGAGGTCGAAGGCCTCGGCCAGCATCTTGGCCTGGGTGCCCTTGCCGCTCCCCTGGGCTCCCATGACGATGTATTTCCGCATCGGCACCCCCCCGGACGATCGCCCCTGCCCCGAGGGAGCGCTCGTCGGCTCCGGACTTCCTTCCTCCCGGAGGAGGGCGGCGCGAGCCCCGCTCCGGCGCCCCTCGCCTAGAACGACAACCGGGCCGCCAGCTGGAGGTTCCGCGGGCCCCCCCCGCCCAGGAACGGGTTGCCCGAGCCCACGTCCGGCGTCGCAGTCAAGGGCAGGAACCCCGTCCCCCGGTTGGTCGCGGGCGCGATCCCGTTCTGCAGGTAGTCCACGATGAAGCCGGGGAGCAGGGGGTTGCTGAAGTTCGGGTGGTTGAAGACGTTGAAGACGTCCAACCGAATCTGCAGCCGCGCGCGATCGCCTAGGGCGTTGTTCTTGACCAGGGAGAGATCGACGTTGCGGTAGTGCGGACCCACGAAAGCGTTCCGCCCCAGATTCCCGATGTGCTGGCCACCCGCGCAGCCTCCCGACCCGTCGGGATTGCAGGGGGCCTGGAAGGCGGAGAGGTTCAGGAAGCGGCTGGGTCCCCCCGTGCCCGCGAAGGGATCGCCCACCAGGTCGGGGCGGCCGAAGAACTCGCCCGTACCGTTGTGGTCCCCTTCGAAGTTCTCGTTGATGTTGAAGGGCTGCCCGCTGGCCAGGGTCACGACCCCGTTCACGGACCAGCCGGAGGTGAGCCAGTGCCCCTTGGCCGAACCCAGATCCCAGGTGAAGAACCAGGTGAAGCGGTGGCGGCTGTCGAAGTTGCAGGGGCCCATCTCGCGCTCCGGGTGGCGGGAATCGTCGGGCTGGGTGGCGTTGGGGACGTAGTCCTGGCCGTCGCTCGCGTTGTCGGTGCACTTGGAGAGGGTGTAGTTCATGGTGGAGACGAGCCCGTGCCAGTCGCGTAGCTTGAGGCTCGCCTGCAGCGCGTTGTAGCGGGAGCTGGCACTGGATTCGAACTGGTTGATGTAGACGAAGGCAGGGAAGGGGCGGACGCCGGTGGCGGGATCCGCCTGGTTGATGTCCCGGTAGCGGAACAGATGCCTTCCCTGCGAGCCCACGTAGCCCACCTGGATCGCGGCCCGGCGCCCGAGCTGTTGCTGGACGTTCGCGTTGTAGTTGAAGACGTAGGGCGTCACGAGCTTCTGGTCCACGGTAAAGACGTCCGTGGCCGCGAAGCTCGCGGGGTCGAATGCGGGGCCCCCCGGGGTCAGGGTCACGGGGGAGAAGCTGAAGAGGATCTTGTTGTAGGCGGGGCCGGGGTTGAAGGTGTTGAAGGGCAGCTGGCCCACAAAGAAGTCCTGAGAGAAGGAGTCATAGTAGATCCCCCCGCCCGCGCGCAGCACGGTCTTGCCGTCTCCCTTGGTGTCCCAAGCCACGCTCGCCCGGGGGGAGACGTTGCCCCAGTCCTTCGGATAGAGCTGGGTGACGGGCTTCACGCTGGCGGTGGCGGTGTCGAAGATGCTGAAGCGGCTTTGCTGCTCGCCGATGACGCCGTAGTAGTCCCAGCGCAGGCCGAGGTTCAGGGTCACCCGCCGGCTCACTCGATAGCTGTCTTGGGCGTACAAGCCGTGGCTGCTCTGGAAGGTGTCGCGGTTGGAGTCGCCCTGGGCCTGCCGTCCGCCGTCCACCTTGCCCGCGATGAAGTCGTCGAGGCTGTTGAAGCTGAGCTTCCCGCGATAGCCGTTGTCGAAGTACTGGCTCACCGTCGTCCGGCGGAACTCGTAGCCGAATTTGAAGCTGTGCCCGCCCGTGTTGTAGGAGAGGTTCGCGAAGGCCTGGTAGTTCTGGTCCGTGCGTCCCCGCGGCACGGAGGTATTGGCCCCCAGGGTGGCGTAGCCGGAGACGCTGATGAGGGGCAGGCCGAAGTCCCGGGGATCGCTCACCGTGTTGAGGCCGATGGAGCGCGGGTCGAAGCCGCCGTCTTGGGGGGAGAAGCTCTCCACGAAGCGGTTGTAGCCGCCGCGGAGCTCGAGGAGGACCCTCGGCGAGAACACGTGCGTCAGGGAGCCGGAGGCCAGGTTCACGGTGGTGGGGGTGACGGTGTTGTAGCCGGGCAGGCCCCCTCCCCCCACCAGGGCCAGGGGAAAGCTCTGGTCGCTGTGTCCGTAGAAGTAGCGGAGGGTGAGCAGGTCGCTGTCGCGAAAGTGATGGTCGACCTTCGCGATCAGGCTGCCCACGTCGTTCGTGAAGTTGGTCGCGGCCTGGAGGTTGTTGCCGCTCGCGTCGGGGGCCTGGTTCGGGGCCGGCCATGGGTTACGGGCGAGGAGGTTGGCGATCACGGGGTTGATCACGCCCCCGTTCGCGGCCCGGGAAGCCGCGATCTCGTCCGCGGTGGGGACGCGGGCGGGGCTGGGGATCCCCCCCTTCTCCCGCTGGCCCTCGTAGGCCAAGAAGAAGAAGGTGTGGTCCTTGACGAGGGGACCGCCCAAGGAGGCCCCGAACTGGTTGTTGCGGAACTGGTTCTTGGGGTTGGGCGCGGTGTTGAAGAAGTTCCGGGCCCCCAGGGAGTCGTTGCGGAAGTATTCGAAGGCGCTGCCGTGGAGGTCGTTGGTCCCAGATTTGGTGACGATGTTCACGATCGCGCCCGCATTGCGCCCGTACTCGGCCTCCGCTCCGGAGAGGATAGGGAACTCCTCCACCGCGTCCACGGGCAGGATGGTGGCGGGCGTTCCGAAGACGCCCGCCTCGTTGATGGCGGGATCGTTTCGATACCCGTCGTTCATGTCCGTGCCGTCGAGCAGGTAGTTGTTGGACCGGCCGCGGTTGCCGTTGACGCTCAGATAGCCGAAGGAGCCCGGCGAGTCCGAGACGCCCGCCGGGTCGGCGTTGGCACCAGGCACGAGGCTCATCAGGTGGGTGAAGTCCCGGCCGCTCAGGGGGAGCTCGGAAGCCTGTTCGCCCTGGATCGTGCCCCCCTGGACGTTGTGGGTCGTGTCGACGATCGGGATCTGGGCGATGACCTCGAGATTCTC
>DATMML010000112.1 GCA_035570235.1 Vicinamibacteria bacterium
CAAGGCGTCGCCGCTCGCTATTCCGCTCGGGCCGCTTTCTCAGTGGGGCACGTTATGAGAAGCAGGAGGGGTGCTCGGGTCGCAGCGACCGGCTCGCCGAGGCGTCACCAGCCCATAACGCCGACCTCTCCATAAGCGACGGTCACTGCCGGCGCCAAAGGCACGCGAAGGAAAGGTCACGTAGATCTCTCCCTCTGGGCTCTTCCACAGGGAGAAGCCCACGAGCTTCAGCCCGGCAAGGATCCCGGCCGTCGCGGGGAAGACCAACTCGGCCTCGGAGACGAGGCGTTCGGGGCCTCCCTCGCGCTGCACGAAGTTGAACGTGACGTCGGTGGAAATGGCCTCGGGGGCCGGGGTGTGGTTCGTCTTCTTCGACATTTTACTCTCCTCTATCAGGTGGGAGGGCGAGTTGCCCCCCTCTCGCGAGAGGAGGAGGGGGCAGAGGAGCCCTTTGAATGAGGAGAGCGAGCGAAGGAGCTGGAAGAGGAGCTTCGGAAGGACTCAGAGCACAGCCGCGAAGGCGTGATTCAGCCCGAGCAAGAGCCTAGGGGAAGTCCAAAGGACCTGGCGCGACCGCGCAAGGCAAAGCGGTGAGGACTTCCGGAAGGCCCTCGCGCCAACACTACCGGGCCCGAGGACATTAAGTCCACCAGGTTCGACGTCGCCTCGCGTCAGATGGAGGCTGGCACGAGAGAGGCCCACTTCATGCGCGGCCACATGTGCGACGGCCGAAGGCCCCCGGAAAACGGGACGATCGCACGGCGAGGGCTGACGACTCGGCAGATTGACCAGCGCGCCGGGCCAGAGGCACGACTCGACCAAGCTACCCGCTTGCGAGGCGCGTCGTTGAAGCGTCGAGCGGTCATGGTCGCGGGGGCTGCGGTATCGGGGTCAGGCGGCTATGGCCTTGAAGAGGCCGCAGAGAGCGAAACGCCAGAGTCGGGCCATAAGTTGGCTTCTTGCTGAGCGAGAGGGATACGCTCCCATCGTCGGCGGTTGAGTAGATCCACGTTACCCCTGGGCAGACCGTAGAGCGGAGGCCCGGCAATTCCGCCGGCCAGTTTCCCCCCGTCGGTTTCAGGGTCCTTGCAGCGAGCACCTTTTGGGTCAGTTCGGCCCCAAGAGCTGTGCCTACCGCACTCCACAAAGCGCGAGACAGGGACGAAATCGCTATCCGACCGAGCGTGTTCCACCTGGCGATCGAGCCCTCGACCCTCCGCGCGAGGGCTGACGGATCAACCGAACACGGATCGCTCCCCTTGACCTCGGCGACCATCTTTCTGACAGCCTCAGAGTAGTTGGAAGCCATGAGACGCATGTACGGAGATTCGAGAGGGTGCCAGGGTCGTTCGCCCACTGAGCGACCCATCACCGGGAGTCCGTTGAGCAAGGCCGACGTTCTCCAGGCCTCCCCCTCGAGCGCCCTAAGCATCGAAATGAGGTAGTCATGCTCGGCAATGCGTGCTTGCCAGGACTCTGGCACGTCGTTCACCTTTCGGAGGGCTCCCAGCGTCATCCCGTCAAGTCCCAGAGCGCTGATTTGGCTGATGAGTTCGCCACGATCTCTTTGCGCACCGCCAATCCGCCACGACGCTTCAAGAGCGTCGAGCGCCGCTCTCGAATCCCCCGCACGTTCCTTCCCAAAACCGTACAGGATCAGCACGGATGCGACCCCTCTTAGTCCCGTAAGGCTCACAGGCAGTTTGTCGTACGTGGACCAGTCGGTCTCGAAGACGATCGGGCCTCCTTGGAGAACATCGCCCACGAGCGCTGTAACCCCCGTGCTGTGGGCTGAAAGCCACGGTGCAACCTCCACGGGGGGAGCATCAAGCATTGCGTTCGCTTTGTCCGTTTCAGACGAGACAAACGCCAACAGTTTCTCCCTGACCGCCTCATAGCTCTTGCGATCCGATTCGGCAGGACGCGTGCCCGGGACACCGTACGGGATCAGGTCGATGCCGATACGAGCCCCGGCAGCCGCCAGCCGCAGAGCTCCATCCGAAGCGGGCCCTTCAGGGTAGCGAGAGGTAAATGTGTCTATTGGGTCCAACGTTGTCGCCCACGCGCGACCTACTTGCGTTTCTCTGTATGAAGCGAAGGGACCACCGAGGCCCATCCACAGAGCCAGCATGAGAATCAGCGCGGCGGAAATCCCTCCCGACAGGAAGGCCTGCCACCGAAATCCTCGGTAGAAGTCTCGCGCGGCGAGGCCAAGGGTGAATAGAGGCATTCCCCCGAATGAGAAGAGAACCAGGAGGAGAAACCCAACCACAATCCGCCCAGCTCCATTCGGGTCCGCCATCAGCCAGCCGAAGTCGGTTAAGCGGGTTAACCACTCGGAAGCCAAAACCCCGGAGAACACCGTCACAGCGACCAGGATGAGGTTCAGCAGGAGAACGATCAGCGAGGGCGCACGCTTCATTCTCAATTGCTGCAAGGGTGCAGCAGCACTACCATGTTCTTGTGTCACGAAGAGGAGTTTACCTGTTGGCCATACTTGGAATCATCCCGCTGCTGATCCTAGTTGCATGGAGCCCGTGGAGTGCTCTCCTCTTTCATGGCGACGGTAAGTTTTCGGATGAATTGTTCTCTTATCCGCGCTACTGGGTCAGGTTCGGCGATATTCCTCTCAACGAGGCTGGCGAATACCATTTCCGCTTTCGGGGACTGCCGTACGAAGACATGGGTCTGATCCTGTACGTCAAAGGGGGCTACCCTTGGGCCAACTCGGAGCCTCTGGAGAATTTGCAGGCGACAATTGAAGCAAGCTTGACGGATGCGAAAGGGAACGCGGCCTGCCGTGCATCAGGGCGGCCCGCTGCTGGAAATAGGGATGGCATCTGGGTCGTCATGTGGGGGTGACCCCAGAGGGGCAGGCTATTGGCATTACCAGTGCACTTCCGTTCGCGTTTCTCCTTTCAAGGCTTATGACCTAATGATTCGCGTGACTAACGTGGCGCCGGGAGTCGAAAGGATCGTGGTCACGCCAACGCTGAACGGTGGCGGCATTGAACTTCCCTGAAGCGAGAGGAGAGAGCAGTCCCCGGAGGCGGACGACCGATGTTCGGAGGGCTGGAGGGCCTTGTGGGCGCTGGGGATGGCCGGCTCCCTTGGGCTTCTTCGGAGTGCCATCCCAGGATCTCGTGGGCGGCGCCCTCGAGGTTGAACTTCGAGGCCCGCCGTCCACAGATCCGCAGCGTCCACAGGCCATTGTCTTGAAGGCAACGTCTTGGTGTCCTGGTGTCTTGCTTCCTTATAAGGGGACAACGGAAGTACGGTTTTGGGCAAGCGGAGGTACGGTGGGGGGTACAACGGAGGTACGGTACCCGGTACAACGGAGGTACGGTCTCACCAAGCACCATTCCACAGGTTGTGTGCAAAAAGGTGGTGGGGGAGGGGTACAACGGAGGTACGGTCGGACCCCCTTATTGCCGCCTGAAACCCTCGCCGTCTGGAAGCAATTGCATGTTGCCCGAGGGTGGTGCTAGCCAAAGGCCCGCCGGGCGAGCTTCCACTCGAAGCTCGGGCCAGAGGACACGAAGAGCAGTTAGAGCGTAGCGCACCTGCTGGCGGAAGCGCTTCGGGGCCGCCATCTCGGACCCGACCAAGCTTCGGACGTCCGGCCAGGGGATGACGCTTTCACCCGTCTCGCCATACTTCAGCGCCCTGGCCGCTGCGTAACAGCGCCACCCGAGGAAGATCGCAAGACGCTGGAGGAGAAGCTCGTCCCGAGTCTCGCGGATCAGGTCCTTCGGGACCGGAACATGGTGTGTCATGGCGTCGCGCCAGTACGCTTCATTGAGCTTCAACCCGTAATCGACTCCAGGGAGGCTCAGTTGCGCCCGGGAGCCGCGCTGTGACGCAATGGACGTCGGCAGCCTATATTGCTCGATGAGGAACAACCCCATTCCCTGCTCTTCTCCCCGAAGCGTCGTTCGTTCGATGCGGACGGCAAGACCCAGGATACGGCGCCAGCGAGCCCGGAGATCGACGAAGTTCTTACCCGCATCGGCGTTGACCCCGATGAAGGAAAGGTAGTCCGCCGCATACTTCCACTCGAAGATGGGGCTCTGGGCGCTGATGGCGCGGTCGAACAGGAAGTAGAGGAGGGTCACATCAGCCCCGTAGGGCATGACTGCGCCGTCGCCAACCGCCGCGAAGGTGACGGTGAGGCTGCTGCCGTCACCCAGTCGCGCTCGTCGCGCGATCTGTTTTTCGTTGGTAGGCCGGAGAGGAAGGGCGGTCAGGATCGTTGCCTGGGCGATCAGGGCAAAGCCCGATCGCCATTCCTCTTCCCGCCGCTCCCGCAAGAAGACCATGCGGTCGGCAGCCTTCCTAAGGCGTCGTTCTCTCTCAGCCTTGTGGTCGCGTCCGGCCGCGTCGGCCTCTAGAAGGCCGCTAAAGGGCGCCGCGTTCGCGGAGGATGCAAGCGCTGCGGGCCTCGCCGCCGCGGTTGCGTTCGCTGAGAGCACAAGCTGCGGCCGTGGTCGCTCTTCTGGGCGGCGAGGGCTCATTCGTTGCTCACACGCCCACTGGCTCGGCGCGAAGGACCTCTTCGGGCGACAGGAGGGCGTAGCCCTCGCGCTGGACGGCGGGAGGAGATGTCGGCAGCATCACGGCCGGTGGCCTGGCCGGGCCACGGGGACAGCGCGCCACGGGTGAAGTAGACGCTGAACGAGGGTCCGCCAGCGGCTAGGCGGTTTCGCGGGAAGCGGTCCGAGAATTTCGCGAACGCCATCGACCAGCATCTGGCCAAGGTCGATGGGCTGCAGTTGGCTCTCAAACCGAGCGCGGATCTCCTTTGGAATGGGCTCGCGGCCAAGCTCCTCGCGGAGTTGCTGGCGGATCTCATCGAGGTGCTCTAGCGGGCGCGCCGGGAGAACTTGCGGCCGCTCGCCAGCTGGAGGAGGGATGCCCTCGCGGCTCAGCGCGGGCCTTGTGAGCCGGCTGGCCTGGTGAAGTCTGGCGCGACGAGTGAGCTTGATCATGGGTGCTGCTCCTTTCGAGGCGCCCTCTCGAACTCGAATGCGACGTGGTGGTGTTCGTCGAGGCGGAGCTTCGCTTTGAAAGGCTTACCGGCCTTGGAAGTGAAGCCCGCGATCGTCTTCCCTGTGATGCCGTGGTTGAGGAGCTCACGCACGATCTTGTCATTGAGGGCCTTCCCCGCGAGCTGCTTCCAGATGGTGAAGCCGCAGCCTTCCTTGTAGCGGCTGCAGCCCCAGCCTTTGGGGGTGGGGCGGACGGTACCCACCTTGCAGGCCGGGCACGTCCCAAGCGCGTGGGCGATCGCGGTGGGAGCGAGCGGTGTCCCGGCGAGGACCTCGATCACGAGCTCCCGGACGTAGGCGACGATCTCGGTCTCGAAGGGGGAGGCGTCGGCCTCGCCGTCCTCGATGGCCTTCAGGCGTTGCTCCCACTGCGCGGTGAGTAGGGGATCGCGGAGGGAGGCATGGACCTGGCCGATGATCGCGATGCCCTTGGGGGTGGGGAGGAGGGCCTTCTTCCTCCGCTCCACATACCCAACTTCCACCAGCCTCTCGAGGATGGCCGCCCGGGTGGCGGGTGTGCCGAGGCCCTGCTCCTTCATGAAGGCCGCGAGCTCGTCGTCTTCCACGAGCCGTCCGGCGGACTTCATGGCGTCGAGGATGGTCGCGTCCGTGTAAGGGCGTGGGGGCTTCGTCATCTTCGAGAGCAGGCGCTGGTCGCGCTTGGGCACAACCTGGCCGACGGTTAGAGGCGGCAGCGCCTGGTCATCCTTCGCGTCTTCCTTCTCTTCTTTGTCTTCCTTATCGTCCTTGTCCTGGTCGTGGGGGGAGGGTGCCTCCAGGATCGTCCAACCCGGCACCTTGAGGACGGAGCCGGTGGCGCGCAGCGTGTGCGCCTCCTGGCCGGGGGCGCCAAGGTCGAAGAGGGCGACGGTCTCGTCGGTGACCGAGGGGGGCAGGAAGATCGCGAGGAAACGCCGGGCGACGAGGTCCCAGACGTTCCGGAGCTCGGTAGGGAGGTTGGGCCCAGGGATCACGGTCGTGGAGATGATCGCGTGGTGGTCGGTGAGCTTGGTGTCGTCGACGTAGGCCTTGCCCGGGGGACCCTTGGCGAAGGCTTCCGCCGCCATGGCCGCGGCCTCGGGATAGTCGGCCCGGAGGGCAGTGACGTGGCCGGGGAGGTCCTTGACCATGTCGGTCGAGAGGTGGCGGCTCTCCGTCCGTGGGTAGGTGAGGTGCTTCCTCTCGTAGAGGTCCTGGGCGATCTCGAGGACGCGGGAGGCGGTCAGGCCCCAGCGGCGGTTCGCCTCCTTCTGGAGGCCGAGGAGGTTGAAGAGGGGCGGGGGGGAGGAGCGGACCTCCTTCGTCTCCACGGTGCGGACGGTCGCGGAGGGAAGAGGGGAGATCTCCTCGAGGATGGCCTTGGCCCGCGCGAGGTCGAGGATGCGGGGCTTTCCGTCAAGAAGGAGGCGTGCCCGAAACCCGGGCTCGAGGGTGACGTGGATCTCGGCGTAGGGCGTGGGCTTGAAGGCGCCGATCTCCTCCTGGCGCCTCACGAGGATGGCGAGGGTGGGGGTCTGGACGCGCCCGATCGTGCACTTGTCGTGGTTCAAGAGCGTGTAGGCGCGGGTGGCGTTCAGGCCCACGAGCCAGTCCGCGCAGGCCCGGGCCCGGGCCGCGGCGGCCAGTGGGTCAAAGCGAGCCCCCTCGTGGAGCGAGGCGAAGCCGGCGCGGATCGCGTCGTCGGTGAGGCTGCTGATCCAAAGCCGCCTGATGGGGGCTTTCGAGCCGGAGTGCTCGTAGATCAGGCGGAAGATGTGCTCTCCCTCCCGGCCGGCGTCGGTCGCCGCGATCACCTGGTCGGCCTCGCGGAGCATGCGTGAGACGGCGCGGAGGAGCCCCGCGGAGTCCTTCCGGGGGGCATAGCGCCATTCGCTGGGGATCATGGGGAGCGTGGTCGTGGACCAGCGCTCCCAGGCCGGGTTCATGGCCTCGGGGGCGGCGATCTCGAGAAGATGGCCGCGCGCCCACGTCACTGTGTAGCCGTTCCCCAGGTAGTGGGCTTCTTTCTTCTCGGTAGCGCCCAGGACGCGGGCGATGTCGGCGGCAACGGATGGCTTTTCAGCAAGAACGAGTTTCATGGTCCTTTCCTTTGTCGGGGAAGGCACCGGCCGCGGCCGGGTCCCCCCGGGCGTAGAGGCTTTCGAGCTCGTAGCGGTCGAGGTCGGGGTTGTAGGAGTGGACGCGGAGGATTTGCGCGAGGTAGCGGTGTCCTCCGCGGCGCTCGATGTGGACGAGGAAATGCAGCGCGGTCGAGATGTTGGCCTTGATGGCAGGGAAGGGCATCTGAACGCCCGACTCCAGGACGAGGGACGCGAAGCGGGCGAGGGCCCCTTGCGCGCTGTCCGCGTGGACGGTCGACATGGACCCGCTGTGGCCGGTGTTCAGGGCCTGGAGGAGGTCGTAGGCCGCTCCGTCGCGGATCTCGCCGACCACGATGCGGTCCGGCCGGTGCCGGAGGGCGGCCTTCAGGAGCTGGCGGATGGTCGTGCCCTCGTAGCCGGGCCGCGGGCGCTTCGCCTCGAAGCGGACGAGGTTGGGCTTGTCGATCCGGATCTCGGCCGTGTCCTCGATGATGAGGATGCGGTCGGTCTCGGGGATGGCGGCCGAGAGGATGTTGAGGATGGTGGTCTTGCCGGTGCCGGTCCCGCCGGAGATCAGGAGGTTCTCCCGGGCGGTGACCGCCCCGACGAGGATCTCCGCCGCCTGGGGGGTGATGGACCCCCGCTGCAGGAGGTCCTCCATCGTGAAGTGCTTGGCCGTGAAGCGGCGGATGGTGAGGGTGATGCCGTGGAGGGAGACGGGCTCGAGGACGGCCGCGACGCGGCTCCCGTCGTCGAGGCGGGCGTCCAAGATCGGCTGGGTCTCGGAGACGTCGTCGGAGAGGTGGCGGGCGATCGCCTTGGCCGCGGCGAGGAGCTGGGCCTGGGTCAGCCGGGCGTCGACCGGGACGAGCTCGCCTGCACGCTCGACGAACACGCGGCCGTCGCCGTTGATCATGACCTCGGAGATGGCGTCGTCGAAGAGGTAGGCCCGGACCGGCTTCAAGAAGGGCAGGATCAGGTGCCAGGAGGTCCCCTCGACGGGTGTGGGCTCGGGCATGGCTAGCACCTGGGGACGGGAATGAGGACTGGGCGGCCGTCCGGCTTGCCGGCGAGGCGGCAGTAGTAGCGCGGCGCGTCCTCGAGGTACTCGCCTAAGCCCGCCGCCTGGAGGGCGTCGTCGGTTAGGGCGGCGGCAAAGACGGTGGTGGCCGGGTCGGCAAGGTAGGGTCGAAGGAGGCCCAGCGTGACCTGGTCGATATTGTCGGCCTCGAGGATGAGAACTGCCGGACATTCTGGGCCCGTGACGTCCTGGACGGCCTGCAGAAAGGAGAGCCGCGCCAGGAGACGCGCTGGCCCGTCCGCCGGCCCGGCAGCTGCCGTCGGGACGTCATGGACGCAAAGGACCGTGGCTGAGGTCCTGGCGGCGAGCTTGTGGCCGACTTTACAGGCGACGGCGAGGCTTAGGGCCCGTTGCGGCCCGAGGAAAACGGCCCGTTGTGCCTTGTCGTCGGTCATGGGCTAGCCCTCGAGAAGGCCCTTCTCGTACTGGTCCCACCAGCTCATCTCCACGGGGAGCCAGTGGGGCTTCAAGTAGCAGTAGCAAGGCAGGATGGGGTTCACGCCGTCGAAGGCGAGGACGATGGCCTGGGCGTTCTTGAGACTGGTGAACGCCTTGACGGGGAAGCGCTCGAGCTGCCGGACCTGGTAGCTCTTGGAGGTCGAGACCGACGTCCTGCCGCCCGCCGTGCGGCCGTCCAGGAACGAGACCTTGGCGTCCTGGGACGACTCGGAGACGTTGTAGGTGGCCTGGAGGCGGTCTTCCTTCCCGCACAGCTTCACCGCGAACTCCGCAGTGACATCGTCGGCGGTGTTCAAGAAGATCTTGGTCCTGAACGTCTGGAGGAGGGTCTTGTAGGCGTCGTCGGAGGAGAGGGCGCTCTTCAGGGAGACGATCGACTGGGTGGCGACGATGCCGATGCACTTGGGCTGCCGCGAGAGGCTGAAGAAGTTCTGGTCCCCGGTGCCCGTCTCCCCGACGGTGGCGAAGTTCTGGTACTCGTCCACGCAGAAGACGGTCGGGCGGAAAACCCGGCCCTGCTCAGCTGCAGCCGCCGCGGCGGCCATCTTGGGGATGCGGAGGAGCACGGCGCGCTGGTAGTCGAGCTTCATGAGCGTGCCCACGGTCTTGGCGACAATCGGGTTGAGGGAGACGGGGAAGTTGAGGGCGACGACCTTGCCTTGCTCGATGAGGTCGGCGAAGGGGGGGAAGGGCTCTCCCAAGGCGTAACCGGAGTTCCGGGCGGGGTCGAAGGTCTCCTTGGGGGGGCAGAAGATGCGTTTGATGGTGGGGTTGGTGTCGAAGAGAGATAAGAACACGGAGATGCCCTCCACGATCGACGTTCTGAGCTTGACGTCGATGGCGCTCCAGTCGTACTTGAACCAGCGGTCGACGGCCTCGAACTGCGCCTGCCTCTCGGGATCGACTCCTTCCTGGCGGATGGTGGTGGTTGTGAAGGGAATCGAGGTCTTCTGGAGGTACTCGATGAGCTTGGGCGTGGCTGTCGCGCGGTAGCCCGTGTCCGCTTCGTCGAAGCCGTGGCTCGTGAGCTTGGCGGTGTGCTCCGCGAAGGCGTCCGCGCTGATGTCCGCGTACTCCACGACACCGTAGCGCTCGCGGCCGAGCTTGAGCTTGTCTTGCAGGAGGCCTGGGTTGATGGCGGCGTGGTAGACGTCGGTCAAAGTCACGTAGTCATGGACGAGGCGGTGCAGCAGCACCAGGAACTTCATGGTGTTGGTGGAGGCCATCGGCCAGAACGGGTCCTTTCCTTTGCCGTAGATGTTCGCGATGAGCGTGGTGATCGCGTAGGCGAGGGCGTCCTCGTCGAGGTCCTTGTTGGCGAGGGGGTTGTAGCGGTAGTGGGTGTCGAGCGAGATCTCGAGGTAGTCCTCCCCCCGGCCCACCGTCCGCAGCATGTCGCGGACCTGCTGGCAGAAGTCGCCTTTGACCTCGAGTACCAAGCCCCCGAGGCGCCGCTCGGGGTCATGGGCCGCGTAGCTGAAGAGCTGGAGCGCGACGGGCCGGATGAAGGTCGCGGTCTTGCCGGAGCCGATAGCGCCGAAGCACGCCATTCCGGTGTAGAGCCCCTTCTCGGGGAGGGTGATCCAGGTCGGGTTTGGTACACGCTTGCGCTCGGTAGGGTGATGGCGCTCGCCCAAGATTACGTAGAGGTCCTTGCGCTGGTCCGGTGGCTCGTAGGGGGGCAGCTCGCCGCCCGCGGAGGTGCCCCCTCCCCGATGAAGATGGACGAAGAAGAACGACAGCGCGGCCGAGTAGAGGATGAGCGGGGTTGTAAAGAAGAACAGCCGCACAGTCACGACGAAGAAGAGGTAGGCGGGGTAGGCCTTCACGCGCGCAAGGACGAGGAAGGGGTCGCCCTGCGGTATGGGATAGCGGAGGAAGAGGACGAGCCCCGTCCCCGCGGCCGCAATGGCAGCGAGAAAGAACTGCGACTCACGGACTCGTTCGAGCCAGGCGTGCATTCGGACTACCTTGTTTGGGGTTCCTTGTCCTTCTTCTTGCGAGACGCAGGCGGCACGCTCCCGTCGCCCCGCGTGCGGCTTACCGGGAAGGAACGGAGTTTCCGGTGATCGAGCTCGTCCGGGTGGGAGGCGAGGTAGGCGTCGAGCTCGGCTTTGTCGGCCTGGAGTAGCTGGGCGAGCGCCACCCTCACCACGGAGCTGAGACCGGCGTTGCAGAGCCTGGAGTACGCGATCGTGCGCAGGAGAAGGTCGTTGTCGAGGTGCGCCGAGAGCACGCGGGTGGCACCGCCGTGGACGTCGGGTGGAACGATAGGCATGGCTAGGCTCCTTTGACCGGATGCGGTCGTGTCATTTGGGGGTGGTGGGTCGTGTTGTTTGCACGGCTCCCGGCAGCCCCGAAGGGGTCCGCCAGGAGGGGCCGTGCACGGGGATTGGAGCGACCCCTGTGTCCAGGGGGCTTTGCCCCCCGGGGTCGCTCCAATCCCCGTTCCGTATCCGTGGCCATCTCGTGGGGGCCTTCGGTACGGTGCTGAGCGACGCTCCCGCAACGACTTAGGCAACTGGGAGGGAGGAAGGATGGGGGGAAGGAGGGGAGGAAGTGGCTGTTCTGCATGGCTTCCCCCCTAGAGCGCGAGCGAAGGTGCTTGGAACGTGGAAAGCCCGGCGCACCTTATAAGAGGGTCGGTCGCGGCCTTAGCCGAGTCCGGGTCCGGCGTTGAGGAACCCTTACGGTGCCATTGCTCGTAGAGGGTCCGGTACTTGGGGGCGTCGTAACGCTGCTTGAGGCGTGCCCGTTCCTCGAGATGGGACTTCCGGAGGGTTGCGAACTCCTTCCTCTCGACGCGCAGCTCCAGGTCGAAATACCGCAAAAGGTCGGGGTCGGCTGCGTCTGCTGCCTGCGCCGATGTAAGCGTCTCGCGGAAAACCCGCTCGGCCTCCGCCAGTTTGTGCTGCTTGCCGGAGACGTAGACGAACCGCCAGGAGTCCTTGAGGGCGGCGAAGAGTGGGGCATAAGTACGAAGGTGCGTGCGGAACGGGACGAACGAGTCCGCAGGCGCGTCGATGTACGTGAAGACCGTCTCGTTACCGGTGGTTGTCATCGGGAAGCGGTCGGGAAAGAAGACATGGACGGGCGGTCTGCTACTGCCCCGGGCGGGATAGGTGCGCTCGGGCAAGATCGTGGTGTCATTGACACCATGCCGGTCGCGGAAGTACTCCGTCCGGTCGGCCTCCGTAAGGAGGTATTGGGCGTCCTGTTGGGCGATGACGTAGTCGAGTGCGCCGAGGCGCTGGGCGATGAGGGCGCTCGAGGGCTGGCGCCTGTGGTTGCTGTTCTCGCGCCCGAAGGCGCGGTAGAGCGGCTTGCTCGTGACGTGGTAGAGCTGGACGTTGCGGTAGGCGTACCCGGTGGCATGACCGTTGTTGAGCAAGCGGTCGATGAGTTGCTGGTCAGTCCTGCCGTAAGAGTCGACGCCCGCGAACTGACGCCACTGGGCGCGGAGGAAATGGCCGGAGAAAGCGGTGACGGTCCAGAGGAAGCGGGCTTCCCGTTCGGAGTAGCCGAACGTCTCGACGGCGGCCGTGATGTGCTTAGTCTCCATGGCTAGAAGTCGTAGATGTCTTCGGCCAGGGAGTGGATCCCCCGGGGGGAGCCGCGGGCCCCTTGTGAGTCCGCGGGCAGGTAGAGCTGGAAGCCGGCGCCCGACTTCGCGGCCAAGTCGGCGGCCTTGTAGTTCTCGGTGACGATTTCGACGTTGACACGGCCGATGGTCCCGTCGGGCCTCTCGTACTCGATCTGTAGGTCCGGGTAGTCGACACCGTCCTCGTCGGCCGGCAGGTCGCGGGCCGTTGCGACCGGGATGGCCGCGCGTGAGATGGCCTGTTGGCGTTCCTGCTTGGGAATGCCCTGGATGTCCTTGTGCTCGGCGCGGAGGTCTTGAGCGGCCTTGATGTAGGCTTCCCGGCCGATGTCGCGCTTGAGCTCGTAGTCGAGCCGAACGAGCGTGATGCTGTTACCGTCCTTTTCCATGCCTTGGCGCGCATGCTGGTATGCCTCGTAGACGGCGCTGTCGTGCTTGAGCTCGGCCGGACGCTTGATGCCGGAATAGAGCTCCTGGCGGGGGTCGGTCCTTATATCTAGGGCCCTGCCGCGCCTGCTGAGGGTGAGGTAGCGCTGGCCGCTCTCTGAGACGTGCTCATTCACGAGCCCACTCCGCTTGAGCTCGGCTATCTGGTCCTTGGCCACGGGGTTGTCGGCGAAGACGTGCCGCTCGATGGCTTCGACCCGGGCGACTCGGAAGCGTCCGAGGTCATGAATCGTCTCGGCCTGCGCCCTCGTGACCTCTAGCTCCCGGCCGTCCTGGGTGTAGGGCTTGAGGGCGTCGTCTGGGAGCTGCCGGTCGGTCTGACGGCGGCGGGGCTGGGAGGCTTGGGCGCGCCCTTTGGCCCGCTCGGCCGCCGAGATCCGGTCGGGCTCTTGAAGTGGCCGGGGTTTGTAACGGTCGGGGACACGGTCCCCCGTGCGCTCGGGTTCGCGGATGGGAAGGTGCCCGGCTCGTGACCGGGCCTGACGCTGGGCGGCTGTTGCATGACGGCGGGGCTTGCTGCGGGTCGCATCTCGGATGTCGGGCCGCACGTCCTCGAGGGTGCGTTTGCGGTCTACGGGAGGCCTGGAGGGGCCTTCTTTAGGGGTTTCTGGCCCGCGGAGGTGGGAATCCGTGCGGTCGTTTCGGGCGGACATGGGGTCACTGCTCCGACTGTCGTTCCACCGCGGCAAGCTCGGCTCCGAGGCTCGACTCCGTGCGGAGCTCCTTGTCCAGGTGGGCGAGCTTCCGGCCGGCGCCCTTGAGCCCCAGGGCCCTCACGGCGAGGAGAGAAGCCGTGAAGAGGTTCAGGAGGAGGACGGCGCCGTAGAGGGCCAGGACGGGCCCGTGGCGGGCCCAGAGCGCGGTCTTGAAGGGGATCAGCGGACGGAGGACCTCGCCGAGCCAGAAGCCCAGGACCAGGAGCAGGAGCGAGGTGAGGAGGGCGGCGGCGGGGGTCATGGCTACTTGGTGATGACGTCTTCCTTGAAGTAGTCGACGAGGAGTCCCAGGGGGTTGCTGGCGAGGACCTGACTCGGGAGTGTGCCTCCATGGAAGCGGAAGGTGAAGTGGGCAGAATAAAGGACCCGCTTCACCTCCGTGCGCTCCCGGGTGGCGTAGTAGATCTGCTGGAAGTCCACCCTGGCCTGGTAGGGGGGCTCGTGGAGCTGGGTGATGGAGACCCCGACCACGTCGACGTCGATGTCTCCGAGGCTCGAGCGCTGGTACTCCTCGATCACGTGGTTGCGCTCCCAGGCGGAGAGGACCGACTCTGCCAGGGAGGGTGAGAGGTAAGCGAGGGAGCGGCGGAAGTTCTGGGCCAGGGACTCGCGGTTCCTCGAGTAGTAGAGCCGGCAGAACTCCCCGAGGAAGTACTTGACCTCAGGCTCTTGAGGCACATAGGCCATGTCGCCGTAGCGCACCGCCTCGGCGCGGCCCACGGTATCCACACGGATCACGAGCGGCTGGAAGCCGGCGATCGTCTTCGCAACCCTGAGTTGTGTGAGGACGAGCGCCATGCAGATGAGCGAGAGGGCGGCGACAGCGATCTTGAGGTAGGTGTTGGTGACGATGGCGTCGCCGAACTGCTCGGCGTAGAGGCGCTTCGCGGCGTTGAACGTGGGGTCGATCGTGACCGGCGGCACGGGCGGTGGCGCGGCGGGGGCCGCGGGCGCCGGCTCGGTCGAGGTGGTGGCAGCGTCCGGGGTGCTTGTCGGTGGTTCGGTTGGCACGGGGAACCGGAGAGGGGAGGTCATGGGCGGGGGCTCAGGCAGCGATGGCCACCGCTGAGCGCACCGCGCTCTGCATGATCGCGACGGCGCCGCCGTCCGAGCCGGCCGAGCCGGAGAAGATGTTGGAGACGAGCGAGGGGATCTTGAGGATGCTCGCCACGCACACGCCGGCAGCCACCGTGTCGACCATTTGTTGGGCAGGGTTGAGCGCAGCTTGGATGGCGGCCGTGGCCGGGGGGCTGAAGATGTGCTGCATGGCCTGCGACACCATGAACACGACCGCGGAGGCCACCACACGGTAGAAGCTGTACTGGAGGAAGGCCTTGAACCAGCCCCAGAAGAGCCAGTCGAGCTTGGGCACGATGAAGAAAGGCAAGAATATGGGCCCCAGCAGGATGCATACGGCGAGCGCGATCTCGCCGTAGGCGATCACGAAGTGGGCCACGATCTGAAGGAGAACCAGGGCCACGACCTCAGCGAGCCACCAGGCGCTGCCGGCGACGTTGCTGACGAGGGAGAGCACACCCGCGGGCGGAGCGTTTATGAGGTGGTCAACGGCGGCCCCCAGCTCGGAGACCGCCCTCTGGTCGATCCTCTTGCTGAGCCAGTCCGCCTGCCCCATGACGAGGTCGGGCAGGCTGAAGGGGCCACCGTTCCAGTAGAAGAGAAGCGCCTTGCCGAAGGCGAGCATCATGATGAAGCTCGCGAAGCGCGAGGCGTCGAACTCGCCGGACAGCGCGATCTTCACCCCCACCCACACGATCAGGATCACCGCAAAGGACGTGTAGAGGCTGGTGCCCACGTCGAGGAAGAGAGAGCGGTTCTGGTCGATGAACGCCTTGGCGGCCTCCACAAGCGCGTTGAGGGGGCTCTCGGGCACCGTCTGTAGGACGAGCAGGCTAGCGAGGGGGGACATGGCTCAGTAATGCGTCATGGGCTGGGTGAAGACGGCGGTGACGATGTAGGCGCTCTTCCTGCGCTCGGCCTCGTAGTTCAGGGCCTCCTGGAGCTGATCCCTCAGGACCTGGTTCTGGACGATGAGCTGGTGGACGACCGCCTGCAGGTTCCGCTCCACATCCCGCGTCTGCGCGTTGGAGGTCGCGGTCGTAACGGCGGTCTTCTGGAGGAGTCCCACGAGGGAGTGATCCGCCTTGTTGCCGGTCGACGTGACGATGTCGAGGATGTCCGGGAGGGCGTTGTC
>DATMML010000113.1 GCA_035570235.1 Vicinamibacteria bacterium
CGGAGGGGGGGGTAGATGGGAACGGGGATGGCGCCCGCGATGAGGATCCCCTGGAAGGAGCGGAGGAAATCGACGCTGGTGGGGAGCATAAGGGCCACGGTGTCGCCCTTTCTCACCCCCCGCTCTCCAAGGCCGCCCGCGACCGCCGCCGACTCCTTCCACAGGCTCCCGTAGGTAACCGTGTGCTCGCGACCGTCGTCCTCCCGCAGGTAGACGGAGGGGCGGTCGGGCTCGGCCCGGGAGTGCTCCCAGAGCGAGCGGTGAATAGTGGAGGCGCTTTCGATCGCGGCCGCCGGGCCCAGGGCGGGGCCCCTCTCTGGCGGGCGCAGGGGCTCCGCGCCCTCCGACTCCAGGAGGGCGCGAGCCAGGGCGGCGGGGGTGTCGATTCCGAGGAAGCGGTCGTCGAGGGAGCGGCCGAACGTCGTTTCCAGCCTCAGGAGCAGTTCAACCCGCTCCAGGCTGCCGAGACCCACGTCCCGCTCCAGGGAGGCCTCAGGGGTAGCGGCCCGCCGGGCCCGGCTACCGCCCACCTCCCCGGCCAACTCGCGGACCACTTCCAGCACGCGCGCTTCAACCGCCACGAGGGCTTGGGCGGATGCCGCGGTTGCCGGCTCGGCCATGGCCCACTCTAACCGTGGGTTCCGGAGGGCGCAACGCCCGGGTCTTGACCCGCCGGTCTCGAGGCTCAATCCTTAGGGGGCAAGGGAGCACGAGCATGATCGAAGTCGTCACCATCCGGGAGATCGAGGCCATCTTCGGCGTGACCGATCGCATGGGGATCTCGCGCGAGATGCTGGTCATCCCCCTCGGCCCCCGGCATCCGGGCCGCGTGCGCCGCACCCCGGCCGGCAAGCTGGAGATCCTCGTGGAGTCGGAGGGCGACTTCGACACCTTCCTGGCTGGCCTCGAGGCCGAGATCCGGAAGGCGATGGGCTGAGCGGGAGGCGAGGGCTAGAGCGCTTCCAGGGCCGCGCCGTAGGCCGCTAGATCCGCATCGCTGAAGAGAACGAAGCGCACCAGCTCCAAAGGGGAGCCGGCGCCGAGCACCTCTTGGGCCGCGCGTAGGGCCACCGCCGCCGCCGCCCTCACGGGATAGCCGAAGGCCCCGGTGGAGATGCTGGGGAAGGCCAGGGAGGTGAACCCCTGGGACTGGGCCAGAGCGAGGCAGCTCCGATAGCAGCCGGCGAGGGTTTCGGGCTCGCCCGCCCCGCCGCCCTCCCACACCGGTCCCACCGTGTGGATCACGTGGCGACAGGGAAGCTGGCCGGGCCGCGTCACGACGGCCTCGCCGGCGGGCAGCGGGCCCCTCTCTTCCCGGATCCGGCGGCAGTCTTCGAGAATGGCGGGCCCTCCCGTCCGGTGGATGGCGCCGTCCACGCCGCCCCCGCCCATGAGGCTGGAGTTGGCCGCGTTCACTATGGCGTCGACGCCCTCGCGGGTGATGTCGCCCCGCACGAGCTCCACGCGGGTTCGCCCGAAGACTCGCGTCGTCATTGGGCCCGCCCGGACCCGCGGGAGGGCGCGGGGCTCGGACGGAAAAGGCGCGAGGGGTGTGCTCGCTCCCCCGCGCCCTGATCCAGGACTACCTCGTGCCGACAGCGTCCTTGGCAGCCTTCGCCACTACGAACTTCAGCCGCTTGCGGGCCGGGATCTTGATGGGTTCGCCAGTCTGGGGGTTTCGCCCAATCCGGGCCTTGTAGCTCCGGACGACCAGCTTCCCGATCCCCGGGATCGTGAAACCATTCTTGGCCTCTTTGTGGGCCAGACCCGCCAGGGCCTCCAAGTAGGCCGCCGAGGTCTTCTTATTCAAATTCACGTGCTCGGCGAGGGCCGCCACGATCTTCGTCTTTGTCATCGGCTTTGCCATCGAGTCACTCCTCCTCAGAGTCGGGCTGCCCTGGTACGCTCCAGAGACAGTCAAAAGGCTGGTCATTCTCATGGGTTTCGCCGGCCCCTGTCAAGCCAGATTCGGTTCAGGGACGGTCGGAGGGGTCCTCCTCGGGGATGAGGAAGACGGTCTCGCCCGGACGGGCCAGCCCCAGCTCCTCGCGGGCGAGGCGCTCGATGGCGCGAGGATCGGTCTTGAGGCCTGTAATCTCGGCCGCCAAGCGTCCGTTCTCCGCGCGCAGATCCTCGATCTCCCGCCGCAGCGACTCCGCCCGCTCTCTCTGGGCGACGAGGTGCAGGATTCCACGGTCGCCGAAGAGGGAGCCCACGAGGAGGGCGATCAGGGCGATGATGGAGCCTAGGGTAGCCGCCTTCTTGCGGAGCCCGACCTCGCTCCGACCCCGGTCATCTCTGTTCGCCAAGACTTGAACCTTTTCTTTAGATACTAGCGTTAACATATTACCACAATTACTTTTTTAACTACTGTGCGGAGGACGCAATTCCCATCTGTCGCTCCCCCCGGTGTGCCATGGCTTCCTGATAGCGCCGAAGAAGGTCGACGAGCTGGGCGTTGACCCTCTTGAGACGGCGCAGTCCCTCCCGGAAGGCCCGGTGGCTCCGCACCAGGGTACGGGCCGCTCGCGCCCGGCGGCCTTTTAGATAGGAGAAGCCACCCTTCCCGCCGCTGCGAGTGGAGAGCACGTAGTAGGGGCCATGTTTGCGGCCCTGGCGGCAGACGCAGTTCTCCTTGCCGCAGACCCCGTAGCGGGCGAAGAGCGAGCCCTGAAGCTGCTCGCGCAGGCGCAGCAGCTTCTCCACTAGGAGCCTCTGCTCCAGCAGCTGCAGCCGGACCCGCCTCCGTATCGCCTCTGGGTTGGTCACTCTTACAGTAATCTTTTAAAAAACACTGTAAGAATAAATGAGGACGCAGCCCCTGTCAACCCAAATCCTCGGGAGAGCCCGCTCTGGCGAGGGTGTATGATGGCCGCGAAGGGGGCGGCGATGTGGCTGCTGAAGACGGAACCGTCGACCTACAGCTATGCGGACTTGGAGCGCGATGGGAAGGCGACCTGGGACGGGGTCAAGAACCCGGTCGCCCTCAAGAACCTTCGCGCGATGCAGGTGGGGGAGCGGGCGGTCGTCTACCACACGGGGAACGAAAAGGCGGCCGTGGGCTGGGCGGAGGTGACGCGCGCCGCCTATCCCGACCCCAAGGCGAAGGACCCGCGGCTGGTGGTGGTGGACCTGAAGCCCGGGGGACGGCTTGCCCGGCCGGTAACCCTGGCCGAGCTCAAGACGCTGGCCGCTTTCGCGGGCAGCCCCCTCGTGCGCCAGGGGCGACTATCGGTTGTGCCCCTCACCACGGCCCAGGTCCAGGCCATCGAGGCGCGGAGCCGCGGGTGAGCGAACGGATGGTCGTGCTCTCCACCGTGGCCAAGCCCGAGGACGCAGAGGGAATCGCGCGGGTGCTGGTGGAACGCGGCTTGGCCGCGTGCGTGAACATCATTCCCGGCGTAGTGTCCTTCTACCGCTGGAAAGGGGCGGTGGAGCGCGATGAGGAGCGCCTCCTCCTCATCAAGACCCGAGCCGACCGCTTCGAGGCGCTGCGGGCAGCGCTGGTGTCGCTTCACCCCTACGACGTTCCGGAGGCGATTGGAATCCCCGTCGAGGCCGGGCATCGCCCCTACCTGGACTGGCTGGACGAGAGCGTCCGCTAGGGAGCTCCGCGGAATGCGCGGAAGGGCCTGAATTCGCGGGAGTCCTGATTCTCGAGTCCTGATTCTGGAGCCACGATTCTTGACAACCTCGGACTCCACTGGTAGGCTCCGGCCATTCGACTAGCGCCAAGCGCCCCCGCCCACTAGGAGAGTTCGGTGTCCTCTTTGCTGAGAACAGCGCTTCTCGTACTTGTGGCGGGCGTGAGTGCCTTCGCCCTCGGCCACTCCGCGAAGAAATGCGAAGAGAACGTCGTTCGGTATGAGCCCTTCCCCTGCACGCTGTCGCCCAGCGCCCGGGTCGCGGGCCCCAATGGTCTATACCTCGATCTCATGAAGCTCAGCCTCACCGATCTGCTCTACGAGACGGATCAAGCCACGCGCGCCGCGGTTGCGGAGGGCAGGAACTGGCCCTCCCGAGGGCTCACCATGATCGGCGTGAAGCGCCTTGAGAATGTGCAGATGCTGATGGACAAGGTCATGACCGACGGCGTACCCGGCGATTTCATCGAGGCGGGGGCGTGGAGAGGCGGCGCCTGCATCTTCATGCGAGCGGTGCTGGAAGCGCGCGGGGTCAAGGATCGGCGGGTCTGGGTCGCCGACTCTTTCGAGGGCCTGCCGGTGCCGCGCTCCGTCCTGCCCGAAGAGAGATCCATGGCCGTGTCCCTTGAGGTTGTCCAGGACAATTTCCGACGTTATGGGCTGCTCGATGACCAGGTAAAGTTCCTAAAGGGCTGGTTCAAGGACACCCTGCCCAAGGCGCCGATCGGGAAGCTGGCCGTGCTTCGTGTGGATGCGGACCTTTACGAGTCGACGAGAGATGCGCTGACCTTGCTGTATGACAAAGTCTCCCCCGGTGGGTATGTCATCATCGACGACTATGGCTACTACCAGCCCTGCGCGAAGGCGGTCGAGGAGTTCCGGAGCCAGCGGGGCATCAGCGCGCCCGTGATCAAAATCGACTGGACGGGCGTCTACTGGCAGAAGCCGGGGAAGGACGCGGCGAGCAGTTGAACGGGGCCCGGAGCGGCGATTCCGAGCTCTCCTCCGTCGATGGTCGGCCGTACCTCCGGGCAGACCCGGACTACACCCGCCTTCGGCCGCGCCGCCCCTGAAGGGTCCGGTTCAGAAAGTTGACCAAGCGCCGCGCCCTCGGGCTACAATCCGCTCCATGTTTGTCACCGCCCTTCGTCGCGGGCCGCTCTTGGTGGCTCTGATCCCGGGCCGTACCGGGCCGCCAGCGTAGGGGTCGCTTGCTCGCGTCCGCCAAGCGAGAGGGGTGGACCAGCCTCGACGTGGTCATACCCATCTGGAACGAGGAGGAAGCCTTGCCCCTCCTCATCGAGCGTCTCAACTCCGTCTTCACGCCGCGAAGGCTCGCCGACAGCCGGATCCGTAGCGTGCGCTACCTGATCATCGACGACGGTAGCCGGGACCGTTCGGCGGAAATCCTCGGGCGGGAGATCGAGCGTGGCCTGCCCGCGGTTCTCTACCGCTTCTCGAGGAACTTCGGTCACCAGAGCGCGGTCACGGCCGGAATCGACCATTCGGTCGCGGACGCGGTCGTGGTCATGGATGCGGACCTCCAGGACCCCCCGGAGCTGATTCCGGCCATGGTCGAGAGGTGGAGGGAGGGGCACGACGTCGTTTACGGCCAGCGCCGGCGGAGGAAAGAGAACCTCGTCAAAGTCCTTTGCTATGGCGCCTTCTATCGACTGGTCGCCCTGCTGTCGGAGATCAACGTGCCCTTGGACAGCGGGGACTTCTGCCTCATGGACCGGCGGGTCGTGCGCGCCATTTCCGCCCTCCCGGAGAGACTCCGCTTTCCCCGAGGGCTGCGGGCGTGGGTCGGCTTCCGGCAGACGGGGATCGAGTATGACCGCCCGCGCCGGCAGGCCGGCAAGAGCAAGTACAACTTCGCCCGCCTTTACCGACTGGCCACGGACGGGGTGGCGTCCTCGAGCATTCGCCCCTTGAAGCTGGCCCAGGTGTTCAGCGTCTCCTACGTCTTGCTCACACTTCTGTTGGGTCTGCTCCTTCTCTTGCAACAGTCGGTGGGCACGAACCTCAAGATCCCCCCCGTGGTCCTCGTGGGCTACCTGCTGATCGTCATCGGCAACCTCGTTCAGGTCCTCTGCATTTACATCCTTGGCGCATACGTGGGGCGGACCTACCTGGAAGTCAAGGGCCGTCCTCCCTACGTCCTCATGGAGGTCCTCGGCGACCCGCACCACCCCCCTCCGCCCCCCACCAAGCCCGATGTCTGATCTCCCGGGGGCTCCCGGGAGCCAAGAGCCCGGTCCGGTCCGGCACGTCTCCCCCGCCCGGGAACAGGCCTTCCCCGAGGAATGGTACGAGCTGACCTCGCCGAGCCACTTCTGGTTTCAGTGGCGGCTGGCCGCTACCCTCCGACTGATCCGCGAGGTGGGGATCCCGACCGATCGTCCCCTCAAGGCCTTGGAGATCGGCGGTGGCACCGGCGTGCTCCGAGACCAGCTCGAGGCGAGGACGAGCTGGGTGGTGGACATGACCGATCTTCAGCTTGAGGCCTTGCGCCTCGCGCGCCAGGGGCGCGGCCAGAACCTCTACTACGACATCCTGGAGGAGAGGGCACCCTTCCTCGACGCCTACGATGTCATCATCCTCTTCGATGTTCTCGAACACATCGAAGCCACCGGCCCTTTCCTGCGTTCGACCCTGCGGCACCTCAAGAGGGGCGGGTATCTCCTCCTGAACGTCCCGGCCCTGCAGGGCCTGTACGGCGCCTACGACTGGGCGGCCGGGCACGTGCGCCGATACGACAAGCGCAGCTTGAGGGCAGAGTTTGCCCGCCTGGACCTCCAAGTCTGCGCGTTGCGCTACTGGGGAGTGGTCCTGCTCCCCCTCCTCCTCACGAGAAAGCTGCTGCTGCGGCGGAGCGCCACCCAGGCGGAGACGATTCGAACGGGCTTTCAGCCCCCCGGGGACCTCACCCACCTCGTGCTCCGCGGCCTCATGCGGGTGGAGACGAGCCTCTGGCCAAACCCACCGGTCGGGACGTCTCTCCTCCTCGCGGGCCGACGGCTGGGGGACGGCGGCGCCTAGGAGCCGGCCTCCAGGGCACGGCAGCGCACGCCGGGAGGCGGCTGGAAGCGGACGGGGGAGCCGTGGGGGGCGAAGAGGACGAAACGCGTCCGGCCATAGTGAAAGCCCAGCGCACACTCTCCGAGGAGGGTGTAATTCTGGGTGAGTACACTCTCAAAGGACGCGTCGGCCGGCCAGAAGTGGGGCACGGCCACGATGGTCCTATACCACCTCTCCGCGATGCGGTTTCTGATCCTCTCCACCCCCGCCACCTTGGACGCGGCCAGATACGGGAAACTACTGCCCTCCATCTCCGTGACCTGGTCCAGGAGGAAATAGGCGTATTCGGGCTGGGTGGCGAGGATGGGTCTTCCCCGCTCCTTAAGGAACGTATAGAAGAACTCGGCCGTCTTGGCATCCTGGTTCGAAGGGAGGGGGAAAGTCCGGGTGAGAACGAGGCCCAGGGCGAGGGTGGCCACCGCCGCGGGCGCGAGGTCATGGAGGCGAAGCATCCCTGACCATCTCGGGGTCGCGGGGTCGGGGGCGACGCCCCAGAGGCGCCCCCCGAGAATGGCCGCTCCGCAGAGGGCGGGAAGCATGTAGTTCCACCAGGCCCCTGACTTTGACAACAGGGGAACGCCGAGCAGCCCCCCCAGCAGGAGCAGCCAGGCGCCATCCCGCCACCCCGCCCGGGTGCAGCACCCCGCATAGACGAGACCGGTTGCGGCGAAAATCCATATCGGAAGGCTTCGCTCCAGGAACATCACGAGAAGGCTGGTCAAGAGGCCGGCCTGTCGGGGGTGCGTTCCCCAGAGGGACATGGTCCAGAGAAACCCGCCCGAGGTGAGCCATTCGAGCAGCAGGAGTAGAGCCAGACCCAGACTGGCAAGCGTCACGCAGAGACGTCGGCCACTGTCTCGATCCACCAGGAACCACCCGAGGACGAGGGGCAGGGCGTGGACGAGCGCGGTGGGCTTGGCCAGCACGGACCCCAGCAGCGCCAACGCCCCTCCCCACAGCCGTCCCCTCGAGAGCCGGTCCGTCCCTCGCTCGAGCCGAGCGGGCAGAAGGAATGCGGCGGCCAGGAGCCAGAGGGCGACCATGGGACCGTCGACGCGAATGAGTAGGTACCAGTAGCTTAGGTCGACGGGGGCGAAAACGAGCGCGGCCGTGGCCAGGGAAACGGCCGCCCCCGAGCGACTCCGTACCAGCGCGTAGGCGGCGCTCCCGACCAGCATCGTCCAGGCGCAGGCCAGGAACCGGGCGAAGCGGAGCGGCTCTGCCGACCACGCGACGACGGGAGCCATGAGAACGGGCAGGAGCGGAGTGTAGGCGGCCGGAAAGGGCACCGCCTCCCGGGGATAGAGCGTCTCCGGGGCCTGGAGAAGGCGTCGGCCGTAGTCGAGCGCGATGCCCTCGTCGGGGCTCCAATCCCAGGGGTACCCGAAGAGGACCCACGCACACGCGCCATAAGCGAGGGCAACGCCCAAGGCCGTCGCGAGGGAGTAGAGCAAGACCCAGCGCGGCCCCCCGGCCGTGGCCCCGTCGCTCGGGGTCAGGCGCAAGCACCCACCCCGCGCTCGATCCGTCTCGCGCAGGACGGGGCGAGGTTACGATGCTCGGCGGGCCTCCGACGCCGGAGCCGACCCAACGGGAAGGTCACCCGGACACCTCTGGCCTTCTGCCGTTGGGGTGCCCAGCGGCGCGGGCCGGTTGCGGCAAGACTCTCCTGGCCGCGCTTTGGGTGAACCTTCGAAGGGTGAACGGGACGCGCCCTCTTGGGGTTGGGTGAGCAGATGCCCGGTGGATCCTCCCCGGACTAGACGCTGGCCAGGGCATGATCGAGGTCGGCCAGAAGGTCCTCGGCGTCCTCGCAACCCACACTGATCCGGACCAGTCCGGGGCCGATGCCGAGGGCATCACGCTCCGCCGGGGTGTAGCCGGCATGGGTCATGGTGGCGGGGTGGGAAATCAGCGTCTCCACGCCACCCAGACTCTCCCCGAGCGAGCAGAGCCGGACTGACCCTAGGAGGCGCTGGGCCGCTTCCCGGCTGCCGAGATCGAACGAGATCAGCGCCCCGAATCCGGTGGCCTGCCGCTTGTGAACAGTGTGGCCGGGATGGTCCGGGAAACCGGGCCAATAGACCCTCTTGATCTTCTTCTGGGCGCGCAGGAAAGCGGCTACCCTCCCGCCGTTCTCCTCGTGGCGGGGCATCCGCAGAGCCAAGGTCTTTGTCCCCCGCAGCACAAGCCAGGAGTCGAACGGGGAGAGGATCGCCCCCACCGCGTTCTGCACGTACTGCAGCCATTGGGCGTGATCCTTGTCTCGAACCACCGCCACCCCTCCCACGCTGTCCGAGTGCCCGTTCAGAAACTTCGTGGTGGAGTGGACCACGATGTCCGCCCCCATA
>DATMML010000114.1 GCA_035570235.1 Vicinamibacteria bacterium
GTTCGGGGAGCCCAGGGGGAATCCCGGCCCTTAGTCCAGATCGAGGAGCTGGTACTGGGCCGCCTCGTTCAGCACCGTGCCCCAAACCTTGTGCGAGCCCTGGTGCTCGGACAGCCCGAAGGAAATGGGAGTGCCGATGCCGATCTCGAGACCCTGCATTCCCTCCAGGGCGGCGATGACCGAGTCCGTGGTCGGGTTCGGCCCCGCACGCTTCAGCCCCTCCACGAAGATGGTGGCCGCGATGTAGCCCTCCAGGGAGACGAAGTCCGGCTTCTCCCCGGGGAAGTACTTTGCCAGCGCCTCCTTGTACTTGAGCACGGTCGTGGAGGCGGAGTCGATGGGGGGGACGACCTGGGTCACGATGACGCCGCTCGAGTACTTGGGCCCGATCTGGCGGAGCTCCTCCGCCAGCGCCGAGGACCCCACGAAGGAGACGTTGGAGATGAGCGCGTCCATCTTGGCGTCCCGCAGCTTCTCGATGAATTTGGCCGCGGGCCGGTAGGGCGCCACCGTGACCACTGCGCGGACGGTCTTGCGGTTGCGGAGGATGGTGTCCACGGCGTCCTGGATGTCGAGGGTGTTGCGCTTGAATCCCACCCTCAGGATCCCGTCCGTCGGCACTCCGTACTTGCGAAGCGCCTTGGCCACGCCCGCGAAGCCGGCGTCGCCGAAGCCGTCTTGCTGCGCGAAGACCGCGATCTCCGGCGGCCTTATCCCCTTCACCTCGATGAAATACCGGACCACCGCCGCCGTCTCCTCCGCATAGCTCGCCCGGTAATTGAATACGTAGCGGTCCGGCGGTTCGCGCCGCAACAGGGGAGCGCCCGTGAAGGCCCCGAAGAAGAGGACCTTCTTGTCGATGCTGTAGGGTACGCTGACCTCGGCGGTCGGGGTTCCGACGTTGCCGATGATGGCGAAGACCTTCCGTCTCTCCAGAAGGTCCTGCATCGTCTCCTTGGTCCGCGCTGGCTCGTAGCCGTCGTCCAGGGCCACGAGGCTGAGCAAGCGGTTGCTCACGCCACCCCCGGCGTTGGCGATGGCGAAGGAGGTCTCGATGCCCAGTTTCATCTGCCGACCCAGCTCCTTGGAGGGGCCGGTGAGGGGCGCGCTCATGCCCATGGTGAGCGGCGCCGCCTGCACGGGTGCGGGTGGGGGAGGGGCGGAACGGCCGCGCAGGAGCAGGTAGACGACACCCGCTCCGATCAGCAGCACGGCGGCGCCGCCGATGATGAAGATACGAGGGTCGCGGCCCCCGGGCTTGGGAGGCGTTGGGAGGCTCTTGGGTCTCGATGGCGGCGACGGGGCCACCGCCCTCATGACCTTCTCATCCCGTCCCGCCACGCGAAGGGTTCGGGTGGGCCCCCTCGTCTCCCCGCCCGCCGCCTGCTTGATGTCGGCCACGCCGAGGTGGGCCATCCGCTCGTCGTCCATGAGCTTGGCCCCCCTGATGATGACGGCATCCCAGCGCTCGCTGATCGTGCGCTGCCCTCCCACCACGTCGGGCTCCACGTGGAACGATCCGCCCGTCCGGCTCAGCAGCGCGTGCACGGCTCGGATCCCCGAGAGAGGACCGAATTGAGCGTGAACGAGCTCGCCCCTCTCCACGTAGAGCTGAGCCTCGCCATCGGGGAAGGACAGGGTCAGGCGAGCGGTGTGGCGACCGCTGCAATAGAGGTGAATGAGATCGGAAAGGGGAATTTCGTCGAGGCCGCCCTCGAGTGGCATCGCCATCCTCCCCCGGGATCGGGCCGAAGGGCCGTCAGCCACCCCTTTCCTGGGCCTCGGTACCGGTAAGGCTTTTATTGGCACTAGATTACACGTCTGGCCGTCAAATGCAACGCCCGCAGCGTTCAGCCAGCGATACCGACCTGGAACACGGCCCTTGCCGGCCCGCCCCCCGGCATTGTATTCATAGGGGATGAGCACCCAACCGACGGTGAGCGCGCCAAATCGGTCGTTGGGCCGTTCCGGGCTCGAGGTCTCCCCGCTGGGGCTCGGCTGCATGGGGATGAGCGAGTTCTACGCGGGAGCCACCGAAGCGGAGTCAGTGGCCACCATTCACCGCGCCCTCGATCTCGGCATCCGCTTCTTGGACACGGCCGACATGTACGGACCCTTTAAGAACGAGGAGCTGGTCGGCCGAGCCATCCGAGACCGGCGCTCGAGCGTCGTCCTGGCCACCAAGTTTGGCAACCAGCGGGGCGCCGACGGAGCCTTCCTCGGCGTCTGCGGGCGGCCCGACTACGTCCGCCAGGCTTGCCATGACTCCTTGAAACGCCTGGGGGTCGAGCACATCGACCTCTATTACCAGCACCGGGTCGACCGTTCCGTTCCCATCGAGGACACGGTGGGCGCGATGGCGGAGCTCGTGCGGGCGGGCAAGGTACGTTTCCTCGGCCTCTCCGAGGCCGGTCCGGCAACCATCCGGCGCGCCCACCAGGTTCACCCCATAGCCGCCCTGCAGACCGAGTACTCTCTCTGGAGCCGCGATCCGGAGGACGAGATCCTCCCCACCGTGCGCGAGCTCGGGATCGGGTTCGTGGCCTACAGCCCGCTGGGCCGCGGCTTCCTCACCGGGCGTTTCCGCCGGCCCGAGGACATTCCGGAGACGGACTTCCGCCGGCACCATCCGCGCTTTCAGGGGGACAACTTCCAGAAGAACCTGAAGCTCGTGGACCATGTCCGGGAGCTGGCCCGGGGAAAGGGCGTCACCGCCGGGCAGCTGGCTCTGGCCTGGGTTCTCAGCCAGGGCGAGGACATCGTGCCCATTCCCGGGACGACCACACGCGTCCACCTCGAAGAGAATCTCGGGGCCCTCCGGGTCGTGCTCACCGCCCCCGAGCTCGCCCGCATCGACGCGCTCGCCCCGAAGGGAGCGACCGCCGGCCTCCGCTACCCGGAGGCGGGGATGCGAACCATCAACGTCTGACGTGGGCGAGCTCCCCGCGGGGGCTCGCAGGGCAGGCTTCAGAGCCCGCCCGCTCGCCTCGGAGCCGCGCCAACCCGGAGCAGCCTAGGGGGGTCCTGACCCGCATCTCAGGCCCTGGGGAAGCTCAGGCGCGGGGCGGGGCGGGCGGAAGCTGCCACATGAAGAAGGCGCCCAGGGCCGGGCCCGCAGTGAGGAAAGCGAATGCCCAACGCCACCCGACCAGAGTGGCCACCCAGGGCATGAGTTGGATGGAGACCACGGTGACCGCGAAGCCGACCCCGTTCTGGACGGTGAGGGCCGTGCCCGTGTACTCGGGCGGGCAGTGGCGCGCGGCCAGGGCCGAGAACTGGGGCGAGTCGGAGACCACGAAGAAGCCCCAGACGAGCAGGAAAGCGAGGAGCCCGACCGGCGGCAGAGCGTAGGCGAAGCCGGACAGGGCGCACAGTGTTCCGCTCGCGAGGAGGGAGGCGAGAGCCACATTGCGCTCGCCGATCCCACGCGAGACCCAGCCCCCGACCACACAGCCCACCGTCCCCATGGCCACGGTGGCGAAGGCCACGAGGGGGATCGCGCGCGTCCAGCGGGGCCCGTGCGCCGCGAAGCTGCCCGCCAGGTAGAAGCCCACCAGCGACCAAAGGGCATACAGCTCCCACATGTGACCGAAGTAGCCGAGGGCGGTGTAGCGGAAGGGGCGGTGGGCGAAGACGCGAAACAAGACTCTGGGGTCGAAGCGGGCGCGCTTCGGCAGGTACGGCCCGTCGCCCACCGCGGCCACGATCAAGATGCCGCCCGCCACGGCTGAGGCCGATCCCAAGGATGTGAGCCACCGCCACCCCGCGCTCCCTCCCAGGGCCTGGATCAGGTAGGGGGTGGCAGTTCCCAGCGTGAGCGCGCCCACCATCACCCCGAGCCGCCAGCCGAGGCCGGAGCGAAACCAGGTCGCCACGATCTTCATCCCCACCGGGTAGACGCCGGCCAGGGTCAGCCCGGTCAGGAAGCGGAAGATGAGAGCGGCGGAAAGGCCGTGGGCGAGCCAGGCGAAGCCGGCGTTGCAGGCCGCGCCCAGGAGGGACGAGGTGAGGAACACCCGACGCGCGTTGAACACGTCGGCGACGTTGAAGACGGCGTAGAGCAGGGTGCCGGTAATGAAGCCGAGCTGGACGGCCACGGTCAACCAGGCGCTGGCCGCCTCCCCCAGGCCCCACTCCCGTCGGAGGGCGGGAATGGCGGCCGTCCCCGAGAACCAGGTCGCCGCCGCCAGGAGCACGGCGAGGGACACGACCGCCAACGCGCGGTCGGCTTCTGCTGGCGTCCGCGCGGAGGTGTCGTCTCCCATCGCGCGGCGAGCATCACCTAGACGCGAGGGCGCGTCAATCGTGATGCAGGGCGGGAGTCTGGTTCGAACCCTCCCGAAAGGGGGCGGCCGGAGCCGCCCCCGGACTCAGTGGGTTACTAGAGGGACTGAAGCTTCTTCTTGGCCTCGGGGTAGGACAGCGGTCGCTCGATTCCCACCCATTCGGATGCGACGATCTTCTCGTATGCCTTCTTCGCGTCTTCCTTTTGCCCCAGCTTCTCGTAGGCGCGGGCCAGCAGCAGGGTGTGGAAGGGGTTTTCCGGCTCCGCCTGCTTGAGGTGCTCGACGGCCTGGGCGTATTCGCCCGCCTGGAGCTTCACGTAACCGGCCAGGTAGTGATAGGCGGGCCAATACTGCTTCGCCGGCTCTCCGCCCGCCTCGATCATGCTCCTGACCGCCTCCGCTTCGGCCCACGCTTCCTGATGCTTGCCCTGCCTGGCGAGCACGCGGGCCTTCCCGTGGCGCAGCCGCCCCAGCCACGTCTGCTTCTGGTCCTCGGGCAGCTTGCTTCCGGGCACGCTCTCGTAGCCCTTCTCGTAGTCCTTCATGGCCTCGTCGAGCCGATCGTTCTCCAGGTTGATGCGGGCCATGGCGTTCCAGATGAAGACCTCGGGGAACTGCTGGTCGAGCCCGCCGCTCTTGTACTCGGCCAGGTAGGTGCGGAGCGAATTGAGGGCCGCGTCCACGTTGCCTTCGTACAAATGGCTGAACGTGACCCCGAAACGGATCGCGAAGGGCACCGAGCCTTTGGGCAGGCTCTTCTCGACGGACTCATAGGTGGTGCGAGCCTTGACGTAGCGGCCCTTGAGGAGGTCATCCCCGGCCAGGAAGGCCTCGACCCGGGCCGTCTTGGGTCCGATCTTCTGGCACTTTTCGAAAGCGGCGAGCGCCTTGGCACCCTTGTTGTCGCCGGCGTAGAGCTGTCCGAGGATCACTTGAATTAGCCGCTCGTTGGGGTAGTCCGTGGCCAGGGCCTCCAGGGGCTCGATCGACTTCTTGAAGTCCAATCCCTGGTTGGTGCGCACGTAAGACATGGCCTCGATGAAGCGGCGCTCCCCCTCGGAGGCGTTCTTGGCCAGCACCCGCGACTTCTCATATTCCTTCTCCGCCTCGGGCCCGGGCGTGACGGCCGAGAAGTAGTACTGACCTATGGCGAAGTTGGGGTCGGCGGCCACGAGCTTCTTCGCCAATTCGATGGTTTCGGCGCCGCCCTGGAAGTTCTCGATGCGGAGCTGTAGCTCGGACAGAAGCTTCTTTGCTTCCGGCGACTTGGTGCTCCACTCGAACCGGCGCCCCGCCGGGGTGTCGGCATAGACGGCAGGCAAGACCAAGGTCACGACCGCGACGGCGCATAAGGCACGGATCTTGTTCATGAGTCTCGCTCCCTCGTCCAATTTGGGTGGCCCACTTGGCAAGCCACGGCTTGCAGAACCATACGACGGGGAAGGCTACCCGGTTCCGTACTCGGGCGAAGGTGGATCCTCCAAGCTCTCGTGGGCATTCAAAAAAAGCGATGCTGCCCCCGCCGCCAAAAGGGTGGATTCTCGGGAGCGGACCCTCTGGGCCCGCCGCTAGCGGGGGATCGTGAACGTGACCGTGACGGTCATGACGACGGCAACCGGCCGCCCGTTGAGAAGCGACGGGCGGTAGAGCCACTCGCGCACCGCGTCCACCGCCGCGCGTTCGAAGAGGGGATGCCCATGCAAGACGTGGACATCGGTCACCCTCCCGTCGGGGCCGATGACGCAGTCCAGGACGACCACGCCCGGCACGCGGGCGGCTTTCGCGATCTCGGGGAAGACGGGAGCGACGTGGCGGATCTTCAGGGGAGGCAGGAGGAGACCCCCGACTCGGATGGGCCCGCCGCCGTCCCCCGCGGGCTCGGTAGCGCTGAGCAGGCCAACCGGGTCACCCGCGGGATCGCCACCCGGGGAGCAGCCGATGCAACCAGGGGCCTGGGCGTCGTCGGGCGGTTCACCGACGTCCATGATGGCCGGCGAGGGCGCCTCGGGTCGCGTCTCCGCTTCGCTCGGAGCCGCCAGGCGCGGACCCCTCGAGAGGCGGTGCAGCGGGCCTCCCGGTGGTACGGGCGCGCAGCGGGGCACGGCAAGAGGCGAGACGATGACTGCCGGGGTAACGGTCTCTGGCAGGGCACTCGGGGTCAGCACGGGAAGGATCACGATCGCGCCCAAGAGGCTGGCGTGGAGAACGATCGACGCGGAAAGCCCAAGGGCTCCCCTCCGGCCGAGCCAGGACATGACTCCCCCTTTACGCTAAAGTCCGCGGGCGGTCGTTCTCCCAGTTGTGCGAGGGCTCTCCCGCCGAGCTGGGCGCCTTCCGCACCGCTGACGGATTCGACACCAAGATCTGGGGGCGGGGTCCCGCCCGCGTGGACTCTCTCGGCAGGCCGCGGGCGCTCGTGCCCGCCGTCAATGTCCCTTTAGTGTCCGAACGCCTCGCGCCTTGGGTTGTTTGGTCAGGAGAGGGGTGTGCCCGACCTCAACCCGTCCGCTTCTCGCTCTGGATGCCCGATGCGGCGGCGCGAACCTTTGGGGCTGGAAAGAGGTAGGTGGCTACGGCCAGGACGAGGCCAGCCAGCTCAGCCACCGTGCTTGCGATCAGGGTGATGATCACCCTCTCGGAGAGGGTGGCCTTGTTCAGGGCGATCAGGAACACGAGGACGAGAACAGCGGCGTTGACCGCAGAGTGAATCGAGAGGAGATAGGAGGCAAACCGTCGACGCAGTTCGATGTTCTGAGCGAGGTTGCGGCGCTGAAGCTGGTCGAGGGTCAGCTCTTCGGCGATGTAGCCCTTCTCGTCCGCATCTGCGCTCAGGATCAGGGTGGCCTCGCCGACCCGGAGGCTGAGCACGCGCTCACGGGTGGGCGGGCCGCCCCCTCCCGCGGTTGCGTCGTGGCCGCTCGCTTTGACGGGCTCCGGCCGCGTCTCGGTTGTCTCAGTGTCCAAGGGCCGGCCCCAGTCTTTCCGCGAGGGCTTCCAAATCGACGGGCCCGGGACGACCGGCGAAGGGCCCGAACAAGAGCTCCCGGTCGGGGAGGCGCGATCCCAGCGCGGGAGGTCGGTCGCCAGGCTCCGGGACAACGCGGAAACGGCGAGCCTCTCGGCCAAGATCGACCCGGCGCTTGGCCAGGGTCGTCATATCCTCCCCTTAAACTATTCTAGGGGCTCATGTTCAACTGGAGGCGCGAGCTACTGCAGGAACCCCACTCGAGCCCAGGCTACTCAATTCATACAAGGAAGTCAAGGTGAAACTATATATTAAATGGATCTGTAATACCCATATCAACTACTTGAAAGATACTCCAAACTCCTTGACAAATGATTTTAGTTTCGAGTAGTCTTTGCGGGATTCGTGACTGAGCACACTTCAAGCGTAGGGTTCGATACCAGCAGGCCGGGCATCGGGATACGGTGATCTTCGGGTCGGCGGTCTGAGGCCGGGCTGGTCAATGGTGGAGGTTTGCGTTGCGAGCTTTAGAGCGGACTCTTCCCCGAGGCCAGGGGAGCGACCGCAAGAGTCGTGGAACCCACATGAAGACCTTTACCGTCAGCATCGACGAGCGGCTTGATCGAGCGCTGGACGAGCTCAAACTGAGCTTGGGCAAGACCTCACGCGCCGAGGTCTTCCGGCTCGCCGTGACCCTGCTGAAGATCGCAGATGAGGCCCGGCAGGAAGGCTTGAAGCTGGCGATTGCCGACCGGCAGGGCAAGGTTCAAAGGGAGATCCTTATACCCGGCTGAGTCTCTCTTAGGGGACAAAAAGACCCTGGCCTCTCTCTGAACCGAATGAGGGTGGCGACTAGGCACGGGTTGCGCCCGAGAAGCTGAGGGGCGTGCACCCGTTGCCTCTGACCCCACCGCTCTGGTCTTAGAATGATGCCCAGATGACGCTCGAAGAGAGTCCGAGGGGGTCACCCCTGGGTCTCGGCTCCGCGGCCCTCAAGCGTTCCGCGGCTCAGGTTCGAGACGGGGTGTGGGATGCCGTGCGACGCTTGTCCCCCAAGGGCCGCTTCGCCCTTTCCCTCGGGCTTCTGGCCGCGATCCTGCTTGCTGTCTCCGTCTTTTTATCCCTCCCCTCCGCCACCCTGAAGCTAGTCTGTCGCCATGACTTTCGCACCGCCGAACTCACGGTCTGGATCGACGGGAGCGTCGTCCACACCGACACCATGACGGGGGCAGTCAAGAAGCTCTGGGGAGTGCTCGAGAAGACGGAGGGCACCTACAGCCGGACCCTTCCCGTCAGTTCGGGCAAGCACTTGGTGCAGGTTCGGATACGGGGCACGGGTTACGACCGCACCCGCAGCATTCAAGCGAACTTTGCTCGCGGCACGGAATCCACTCTCGGCATCGACTCCGGCCGGGAGCTGCTCCTCGCATGGCGGACGCCGGTGGCCGGAACCGAGCCCTCCGGAGGCACTTCCTTGTTCCGCTACGCGGGCTCCGTTCTCATGACGATCTTCGGCTCCGTCATCTCGGCATCCATCGGCGTCCTCGTGCAAAACTTCCTGCGCTCGCGCAAGGCCGGCGTCGGCCAAGCGGAAGCCCCGTCGCAGAGCCCGAAGATCGCCCCCTGAGGCTAGCCGGCCCGGGGAACCTCCGGGCGCGCTACCCGTGTCCCACCCGTGTCCCACCCGTTGACCGCGGCGCCCACTCGCGTGTAGTCTGCGCCGAAGAGGGGGTGCTCCCGGGACTCCCTCGCTCCCGTGACCGCCACGCCCCCTTCTGGGCGGGGTCCCCGAGGAACGATGCGCCGATGATCGAGCTTGTCTACAAAGAGGGCGGACAGGAGAAGGTCTACCCCGTCCACAAGGAAGAGATCGTCCTGGGCCGGTCGCCCCAGGCGGACATCGTGTTGAACGACCACTCCGTCTCCCGCGTTCACGCCACCATCTCGTTCAAGGGGAACGAGATCACGATTCGCGACGCCAAGAGCCGGAACGGAACCTGCGTGAACAAGGTGAGCGTGCTCGAGGCGCCGCTCCAGCCGGGGGACCGGGTCGTGCTCGGGAACTTCGAGCTCGAGCTCCGGGAGGGCCAGTCGGCCATAGAGAGCGTCCTCCTCGAGGAGAAGGGGGGCATCCTAGAGTCGAGCGGGGCCCTCATCCGGCGTCCCCAGGAGCTCGAGCAGCTCCTGCAAGCCCCCGTGCCCTCGGCGGAAAAGGCCCCCCCCGCGGTCATCGACGAGCTCGAACGCAACAACCGCATCCTGCGGATGGTGACCCAGGTCGCCCAGGCCCTCATCTCCGAAGACAACCTGGATGGACTCCTCCACAAGGTCATGGACCTCGTGCTGGAGAACATCGCCGGCGCGCGGGGCATGCTCGGGCTTTTCGAGGGAGAGCAACTCATCCCCCGGGTCGTGAAGTACCGCGAGACCGCCCCGGAGGGGGACAAGATCCAGATCCCGCGGTCGATTCCGGAGAGGGTGAGGACGGAGAAGGTCTCCGTCCTGGTGACGGACGCCTTGAGCGACCAGCGCTTCGACCCTTCCGCCTCCATCGTGAGGCTGGGGGTCCGCTCCGCGATGTGCGTGCCCCTCTGGGACCGGGAGCGGGTCATCGGAATCATCTACGTGGACTATGGGTTCAAGCCCGGCACCTACACAACCACGGACCTGGACCTCCTGGGCGCCTTCGCAAACTACGCGGCCGTCGCCATCGAGCGCCAGCGCCTCACGGAAAAGATCCAGGAAGAACAGGCCACCCGGGCCAAGCTCGAGCGCTACCACTCCCCGGGGGTCATCGAGACGATCCTCAAGGGCGGCGGGGGCGCGCTCGACCGCCTGGAGATGCAGGAATGCCACGCCACGGTGTGCTTCACCGATCTTGTGGGGTTCACCACCATGGCGGAGGGCATGGAGCCGCACGAGGTCGGCCGCACCATCAACGAGTACTTTGGAGAGCTGACGGAATGCATCTTCAAGTACGAAGGCACCCTGGACAAATACATTGGGGACTGCATCATGGCCGTCTTCGGGGCGCCGCTGCCCCAGAGCGACCACGCGGTAAGGGGGGTGCGGACGGCGCTCGAGATGCACCGCATGGTCGACGAGCTCAACGCCGAGCGGGCAGGGCTCCCCCAGATCCAGCTACGCACGGGCATCAACAGCGGGCGGGTGGTGGCGGGGGACATCGGGTCCCCCAAGCGGAAGGACTACAGCGTGCTCGGGGACGCCGTCAACCTGGCCTCGCGGCTCGAGGGACATGTGGCGCACCCCAGCTGGATCGTGATCGGGGAGAACACCTACGCGGAGGTCAAGGACTTCTTCGAGTGCGAGTCGCTGGGACCGCAGACGGTCAAGGGCAAGAAGCGCGAGATCGGCGCCTACCGGGTCCTCAGCGAGAAGCCAGGGGCCTTCCCCTAAGGGATGTCGAGCCCGCCGCAGAGGCCGTTGGCGGCGCAGGCCAGGAAACTCCCACTCCCGCGGGCGATGACCAGGAACTGGTTGTCGGGATGGTTCTCGCAGTCCGCTATGCCCCCCATGTTGCTCCCGACGGGAAAGCAGGCCTTGCCGTTGAAAGTCCAGGTGGGACCGGGGCGGCCCGTGTCCTTTGCGTTTCCGATAACCAGAATGTCGCAGGGAACGGCCCGGGGGTCGCCCTCCGGTGCGGTCGAGCAGTAGGTCCCACCGGTGCTGTACTGGCCGCAGTAGCCGGGGTCCGGCCCCACCACCGCTCGCGAGTCGAGCACCTTCTTGAAACCGTTGTCGACATGGACCGTGACCTTGATGCCGTAGAGAGGCGGCGGCGTGGGGACGCACTGGCCGAACGGAGAAGGCATCGTGGTGGGGGGCGGGGTCGGGCTGGACGTGGGAGCAACGGTCGGGGTCGGGCTAGGAGTGGGCGTGGAAGGACTCGAGCCGCAGCCCGCGAGTGCCAGCCCGGCAATGAAGGTGAAGGGCGGCAACACGACGTAACGCTGAATTGAACGCATGTACTCTCCCGTATGGTTGAGGCCCGTGGCGGTGGCCGATTCCACCTACTTGAGCCCACTATCCTATAACAGGGACTCTCCCGGGCGCCACCGGGAGGGGGAGGGCGCTACGCCGCGGGGAGACGGGGAGGGCGCGGCCCTCAGTTCACGGCGGCCTGGTCCGACTGGCTGGAGAGGTTGCCGTTGTCGTCCCGGAACTGCGCGGTCACGGTCAGCGTCCCCGTCCGACCTCCCGAGGGCAGACGGTACTGCAGAGACTGGCTCACGCTGAGGCTGCTCTTGGGCTCAACCCGGTTGGTGCCGTCCTGAGCTGTGATGTCGGCGGCGGCCAGGGTGACAACCCCCGATGGCTCGGCCTCGGCCCCGCTCGTTCCGTCGCGCAGCGTCGCGTTCACGAAGTTGACGCGCGCGCCCACCGTCGAGGTGGAGCTGACCTTGACCGTCCAACTCGCGATGAGGGGCGCGTCGGCGTCCGCGCTGTCCGCCGCCACCACCGGGTTGGGGTTGACCGAGATCGAGAACCCGGCCGCGGCCGGGGTGGGCGTGGCCAGGGGCGGAGAGGGGGTGGTGACGCCCCCGCCCCCGCAGCCGCTGGCCGCGATCAGGAAGGCCAAGGGCCAGGCTCTCATGACAGGCTCCACGCGTTCAGCTTTGGTCCGGAAAGCCAGTAAACGAAGCCTCCCGCCACGACCACGCCGGAGTACGAGGGTCCGGGGTCCGTGGGGGTCAGGGTCCGGATCACGGTTCCGGCGGCGGCATCAAGGATGACCACGCTGCCTCCTGAGCTGACGAAGATGAGACCGTTGGCGAGGGCCATGTTGCCGAACATGAAACCGACCGCCACTGGGGGCCAGCGGTCGGCTCCCGTGGCCGGATCGACCCCAAAGAGCTGGCCGTTGTCGCCCACGAAAAACAGAGTGCCCCCCGCGCCCCGGCTCGGGTCGTAGGCGGGCATCATGCCGATGCTCACCCCCATGCTCCGCTGCCAGATGGGCCCCGCCCCGACGGAGTCCGCCACATAGGCGTAGAAGACGCCGTTCTTGTGATTGGCCCCGAGAAGGGTCCGTCCGCCGCGGTCCTTGAAGAAGACGGGTGTCGTGCCCCAGTCCAGGTCCTGATCCGTGGCACCCTCCTTGTCGGCTTGGAGGATATCCAGGGTCAGGGGATCGAGCGTGACCATGGCCCGGTTGTAGGGGCCGTCGTAGCCGGCGAAGTCCTCGCCCGTGGCCACGGCCAGGAGGCGGCCGTCCGGGCTCAAAGCCGGCGAGTTCCAGATGCCCGCCCCCCTCAGGCCGTCGGGGACGAAGTACTGGTTCGCGAGGAGAGTTCCCGTCGTGAGGTCCAGGGCCCGCACCTCTCCCCGCACGGAGGGGTTGTCGCCTTCTGAAGACAAGCCGATGTACACGCGGCCGTTGACGATGAGGGGGGAGCACCACGTGAAGCCGCTCGGGCCCACGCCCATTTCGTGCCGCCAGAGGATGGCGCCGGTCGCCACGTCGAGCCCGTAGTAGGCAGCGTCGCCCCCGCCCGCCACGAGCACGGAGCCGGAGACGGCGGGAGTGGCCCCGAGGCCCACGTCGAAGTCGGAGGGTGGGTGATGACCCACATCGGCGGTCCAGAGGGCCGCCCCCGTGATCGCGTCAAAGGCGAAGAAGTTGTCGCCGTCGGGCCGGCTGCTTCCCGCGAAGATGCGCCCTCTCGCCACGGTAGGCGCGCCGGAGGGAGGGAAGTCGCCCATGCCGAGGTCCGCTTGCCAACGCGGCGCGAGGCGGCTCACGCTGGCGGCGGTGATCGCGATCTCCCCCGAGTTGTAGCCGGTGCGGCTCACGTCGTGTCCGTACATGACCCAATCGCTCGCTCCCGGCGGGGGGTCTGGAGTCGGGGTCGGGGCCGGGGGGGCTGGGCTCGTGGGTCCCTGCCCGCAAGAGAAGAGCAGTACCGGAAGGCTCAGGAGCAGCACGAGGCGCACGGCGCCGGCTAGTCTTTGACTCCGCATTCTCCTCCGCGGCCGACACCTGCCGCTCCTCCAGCGCACGACCGGTGTCGCTCGCGTGGATCGGCCGGACACACCTTCCGTTATTAGAGCGCACCTCCCGGCAAAGGGTTGAATCCCTGGGGCGCGGGAACCCTCTCTGTCCGCAACCCAGGAAGTCGCTTCCTATCAATGCGTACCGGGGAGGGAGGGGAGCGCCCCCCGCGGGTGCGCCCCCTCCCTTCCATGCACCTGTGAGAGAATCACGCCGGCGGCCCTCCGCCCCTGCCCACGGACGAGGAGAGATCCCCTGCGGTGACCGAACCGACCGGACAAGACCCCATCCCCCCTGTCGTTGGGCGGTACGAGATCCTGAGGGAGCTCGGCCGCGGCTCGATGGGGGTCGTCTACGAGGCCCACGATCCTGCCCTGAGTCGCAACGTGGCCTTGAAGACCATCCAGCCCGTCCTCGATCCCAAGGACAAGGAAGCGTTCGAGCAGCGCTTCTTCGCGGAGGCGCGCATCGCCGCGCGCCTCTCCCACCCCGGCATCGTGGTCGTCCATGACGTGGGCCGAGATCCCGACACCGGGATCCTCTACATCGCACTCGAGCATCTGACCGGACGAACCCTGGCGGAGATGACGGACGGCGGCCACCCGCTCGAATGGCGGGAAGCCTTGCGCCTGGGCGCGGAGATAGCGCGCGCGCTGCACCACGCCCACGAGCAGGGGGTTGTCCACCGCGACATGAAGCCCGCCAACATCATGGTCCTCTCCTCCGGTCAAGCCAAGATCATGGACTTCGGTATCGCGCGGGTCGAGACCGCGCGTTTCAAGCTGACCTCCCCCGGCGAATTTCTGGGCACACCGCTCTACATGGCGCCCGAGCAGGCGCTCAGCGGCACGGTCGACCGGCGCACCGACGTTTTCTCCCTGGGCGGCATCGTCTATACGCTCGTGGCTGGCCAACCTGCCTTTGCCGCCGCCAGCCTCCCCCAGATCGTCGCCCGGCTGGTAAAGGAGGACGCTGCGCCCCCCTCTTCCCTCATCCCCGGCCTTCCCCCGCACCTGGATCAGGTGCTGGCCCGGGCCATGGCCAAGGAGCCGGACGACCGCTACCCGCACGCTCGGGCCTTGGCCGAGGACCTCGAGGATTTGTTGGAGGGACGCATTCCGCGGCACCTTACCGGCACCGCTCCTCCGGAGGTCGAGCTCGTCCTGGCCGAGGAGGATCCCTTGGAGCAGGAATTGCACGCTCTCGTGCCCGACGCCGCTCCCCCCCCGACGGTTGGCGCGCCGACTGCTACTCACCCCCCGAGCAGTCTCATGACGGGAAGGGTTTCCCGCTCGGTGCTCCCCCCGGGCGGCCGTCATGTGGGTCTTTGGGCGGGGTTGGTCGTGGCCGGCCTCGGTGCCTGGGCCTACCTGGGTCTCCGGAGCCGCATCAGCGTCCCCACCCCCGTCGTCGTTCCCGCCCCCGCTCCTAGCGCCGCCGCCCCCAGCGCGCCCACCCCGACCTCCGCCCCCCTACAGCCCTCCCACTCCGCATCCCCGCCCGCCCCGCGCGCCTCGACCCTCGCCTCCCCGCCCGCGGCCGTCCCCTCCAAACCCAAGCGGCCCCAGGCGGAACCCGGCCACCTCCACATCGACTTCGACCATCCCCTCGAGGCGGGCACGCTGCGGGTCTGGGTCGACGATGAACTGGTCGTGGATCAAAAGCTGAGCAGCCGCGTCCACAAGGAAGCCCTGGTCTTTAAGGTCCGCCGGGGGAACCTCATGGAGCTGCTGGATGTGAGCCCGGGGAACCACGAGGTTCGCGTGCAGGTGAAGTGGGAGGACAACGACAAGACGGAGCGCATCTCCGGGGTCTTCAAGGCCGGGGTGACGAAGCGGCTGGAGGCGAGTCTGGGCTGGCTTAGGAAGAACCTCTCCCTCGATTGGAAGTGAGGGCCGCCCTGAGGAAGCGCGTGGCTCGGCGATGGATGCCGGGGCAGCTGCTCTCGCGGGGCCCGGCCACGTTCAGCACGCGGATCCTGCGCCCGCGGAGCCAGTCCCCGACCCGGGACGGGGAATGGTCCAGACTGAGGTCCAGGACCAGAAGCGGCCGCCGGCGCCGGCGCGCCGTGCGAATGGTGAGCGCGGTCCCCCCCGTCGCTCGTCCGCAGCACAGGACCAGGGTTCCGTCCGCGTCCCTCACGTTCCACTCTGTCCGCTGCCGGTAGGCCGGGGTCGGCGTCTCGAGCAGCGGATACCGCCGGGGGATAGGGCCGTCCTCGGCTTTCCTGCCCTTGGGGCACCACCCTCCGCAAGAGAGGCCCAGGCCAAGGGCCACGTCGAGGGCGGCGCGGTCCACGCCGGTCTGTCCGCCGGAGACGATCTGCCGAACCCTGCTCACGGCGCCCCGCACCAACGCTCCGTTTGCGGCCCGAACGCCCGATTGGGTATTCTGCCCCCGGCCGCACGGGATCGTCTCGCCGAGGGCCAGATGCCATGAGCAGGCCCCACCCCGAAACCCGGGCCGGACACGCCCCGAAGGATGGTCCCCGCCACGAATCCTTCATGCAGCAAGCCCTGGCCGAGGCCCGCAAGGCCCTTCACCTCGGGGAGGTTCCGGTGGGAGCGGTGCTCGTCTTGGGCGAGAAGGTGGTGGCGCATGGCTTCAACCAGCCGATTCAGGCCCGGGACCCTACCGCCCATGCGGAGGTAGTGGCCCTGCGGAGGGCGGCCAAGAAAGTCGGGAACTACCGCTTAACAGGCGCCACCCTCTACGTGACGATCGAGCCCTGCCTCATGTGCGTGGGCGCCCTCGTGCACGCCCGCGTGTCCACGCTCGTGTACGGCGCAGTCGAACCAAAGGCCGGCGCCATCCGGTCTGTCCTGGATATCGAGAAGCTGCGCCTGAACCA
>DATMML010000115.1 GCA_035570235.1 Vicinamibacteria bacterium
CACCTACATTTGTGACATCCACACATCTATGGTCGGGACGCTCAACGTCACTCCCTAGGTGGGGATGCGCGAGCCCGGTGTTGACGCGGCTCACGCCCTAAGCCCTCGCCCCTTGACGCGGCGCTCCTGGCCCTGGGGGTCCAGGTGGTGTGCGGGAGTGCGGATTTGCCCGCGGACTCCTCTTAACGGGCAACGGGTGGGGCAGGACTGGCCGGGCATACTCTCCGGTTTTCGCCGCAGTGGCAGGTCAACGCTCTTGCTTCGACCCGCCCTTCCCCACCCTGACCGCGCGTCCTGACCACGTGATAACATGTGGGGTTTGGCGTGGGCCAGGAGGCCCTCACCGGGACCATGGATCTTCGCAACGTCGCCATCATCGCCCACGTGGACCACGGCAAGACCACGCTCGTGGACGCCCTCCTCCAGCAGAGCGGCGTCTTCCGGGCGAACCAGGAGCACCGCGAACGGATCCTGGATTCGGGGGACCTGGAGCGGGAGCGGGGCATCACGATCCTGGCCAAGAACACCGCCGTCCACTACCGCGACACCAAGATCAACATCGTCGACACCCCCGGCCACAGCGACTTCGGGGGTGAGGTGGAGCGGGCCCTCAAGATGGTGGACGGGGTCATGCTCCTCGTGGACGCCTCCGAAGGCCCGCTGCCCCAGACCCGCTACGTGCTCCGCAAGGCCCTGGAGGCGCGCCTGCCCGCGGTGGTGGTCGTGAACAAGATCGACCGCCAGGACGCCCGCCCCAAAGAGGTCCTCAACGAGATCTACGACCTCTTCATCGACCTCGACGCCACCGAAGAGCAGCTGGAGTTCCCTGTCCTCTACACCAACGCCAAGGCCGGAATCGCGCGGACGGAGCCGACGGGGAAAGGCGACGATCTCCAACCCCTCTTCGAGGCCCTTTGCGAGCACATCCCGCCCCCCCGTCCCCTGGGTGACCGCGTCCTCCAGCTCCTCATCGCCAACCTCGACTACAGCGACTACCTGGGCCGGCTGGGGATCGGGCGTATCTTCTCGGGCCGGGTCCGGGTGGGGGACACGGTGGGGGTCGCCAAGCGGGACGGGAGGCTGGAGACCACGCGCGTGACCAAGCTCTACACTTTCGATGGTCTCAAGAGAATCGAGGTGGACGAGGCCGACTGCGGCGAGATCGTGGCCTTGGCCGGCTTTGAGGGGATCTCCATCGGCGAGACCGTGACCTCCGCGGAGAGCCCCGCCCCCCTTCCCCCCTTCCGCATCGACGAGCCCACCCTCTCCATGATCTTCTCCGTCAACACCTCGCCCTTCGCGGGGCGCGAAGGCCGGTGGTTGACCTCACGGCATCTCAAGGAGCGGCTGGAGAAGGAGCTGCTGACCAACGTCTCCATCCGGGTAGATCCCACGGACTCCGCCGACGCATTCAAAGTGATGGGGCGGGGCGAGCTGCAGCTCGCCATCCTCATCGAGACCATGCGCCGGGAGGGGTACGAGCTGGCCGTCTCCAACCCCGAGGTCATCACCCGGACCGAGAACGGCGTTCGCCGGGAGCCCCTGGAGCTCTTCGTGCTCGACCTGCCGGAGGCCTTCATGGGGGTGGTGCTCGAGAAGATGGCCATCCGCAAGGCCAAGATGGTCAAGATGATCAACCACGGCTCGGGCCGGGTCCGCCTCGACTTTCACGTCCCCACCCGCGGTCTCATCGGAGTCCGCACCGAGCTGATGACGGACACGCGCGGGACCGCGGTGATGAACGCCCTCCTCGAGGGCTTCGTGGATTGGCAGGGGGAGATCGCGCGCCGGGCCACGGGCGTGCTGGTGGCGGACCGGCCGGGCGAGACCACCGCTTACGCCCTCTCCCACATGGAGGAGCGGGGGGAACTGTTCGTGGGCCCGGGCACCGCCGTCTACGAGGGGATGATCGTGGGCGAGAACGCCCGTTCCGCGGACATGGACGTCAACGTGACCAAGGGCAAGAAGCTCACCAACATGCGCGCCTCCACCGCGGACGAGGCCATCCGCCTGACCCCCCACCGGGTGCTGAACCTGGAGCAGGCCCTGGAGTTCATAAGCGAGGACGAGCTCGTGGAGGTGGCGCCGGGGGCCATCCGGCTGCGCAAGCGCATTCTCGCCGCCAACCAGCGGCCGAAGCGCCGGGCCGAGGGCTGAGCGGGCTCAGGACTCGGGCTTGTCGGCCTCCCCCGGCCGAAGACGTCGGTTGATGGTGGCCACGCTGATCCCCAATCGCGCGGCCGCGGCCGCGCGGTCCCCCCCCGCCTCCTTGAGAGCCAATGCAATGGCTTCCTCCTCCGCCCGCGCGCCCGCCCGCTTGACCACGTCCGCGAGGGGGCCCGAGAGGTCGAGGACGTCGGCCAGGGAGGGGCCTCCGGTGAGGCCGGGGGTCAGGCGCAGATGGGCGGGCTCGATGCTGGTCCCCTCGCACAGAATCGCCGAACGCTCGAGGCAGTTCTGGAGCTCGCGCACGTTGCCCGGCCAGGCGTGGTCGAGGAGCGCCCGCCGCGCCGCCTCCGAGAGCCGTAGCCCCTTGCGGCCCATCTCCCGCCCGTAACGCTCGAGGAAGACCTCGGCCAGGGGCAGGATGTCGCCGCGGCGACGGCGCAGGGGCGGGATCTCGACCGGGAAGACGGAGAGGCGGAAGAAGAGGTCCTCGCGGAACTCCTTGCGGGCCACCGCCTGTTTGAGGTCCTGGTTCGTGGCCGCCACCACCCGCACGTCCACGGTGATCGTCTGCACGCCGCCCACGCGTTCGAACTGCCTTTCTTGGACCAGGCGCAGGATCTTGGCCTGGAGGGGCAGGGGCAAGTCCCCTATCTCGTCGAGAAAGAGGGTTCCGTGGTGGGCCATCTCCGCCTTGCCGATCTTGCGGGCGCCCGCACCCGTGAAGGCCCCCTTCTCGTGGCCAAAGAGCTCGTTCTCTAGCAGGGCCTCGGGGATGGCCGCGCAGTTGATGGCCACGAAGGGACCCTTGGCCCGGGCGGAGAGCTGATGGAGGGCCCGACTCATGAGCTCCTTGCCCGTCCCGCTCTCGCCCAGGATGAGCACGGTGGCGTCGGTGGCGGCCGCCCGCTGGATGGACAGCATCGTCTCCTTGAGGGCGGGATCCTCGCCCAGAAGACGGGGCAGGGCGAAGCGGCGCTGGTACTCCTCCTTCAGCAGGATCAGCTCCGTGAGCACCCGGCGACGGTCGATGGCCCGGTCGAGGAGGAGGAGCAGGTGCTCGGTGTCCACCGGCTTGGTGAGGAAGTCCGTCGCCCCCTCCTTCATCGCCTTGACCGCTTCCTCCACGGTGCCGAAGGCGGTCATGACCATGACGGGGGTCTCGGGGTCGACCTCTTTGGCGGCCTGGAGGACCTCGAAGCCGCTCCCCGCGGGAAGGCGGAGGTCGGTGAGAACCACGAGGTAGCGGGTGGCCTGCAGCTTCCGCCGGGCCTCGTAGGCGTCGCCCGCCTCCTCCGCGGTGTATCCCCGCCCTTGCAGGGTCTTCCGCAGCATCGCGCGGAGCGATTCCTTGTCCTCGACGATCAGGATGTCAGCCACGGGAGGGGCGGAGGAGACGAGGGGCGGGGGCGGTCAGGGTTCGCGGACCCAGCCCGGGGGCACGCCCGCCCGGCGGGCCTCCTCCGCAAAGTCCTGGATTCCCTTCTCGGCGTCCGCCAGCTCTTTCTTCAGGGCTTCGAGCTGCTCGATGGCCTGCTGCTGCTCCGCCCGCAGCCTCATGTTAAGGTTGGGGTCGTTGGCCTGCATAATGTCACCGAGCAGCCGGTTCACGTTGGACTGCATGGCCTCGACTCTGGCCTTGAGCGAGGCCACCTCGCGGCGTCGCTCCGCGGACTGCCGCCGCCACTCCCCCTCATCCGCGGTGTAACCGGTGGAGGTGGTCTCCTCGGACGCGCCTTCCCCGGAGGGGGCGGGCGCGCCCTCGGGGGAGGTGGCCGCGGGACGGCGCGGCTTGCTGCGGCCGGACCAGTTCATCGACTCCCGGCTCACCGGTACGGCCTCGCTCGAGGACGGGGCGCCCCCCGTGGGTTGCCCGCTCTCCTTGGGGTCCTCTGGCTTCCGGAGGTCGGTGTTCGTGTAGACCCGCGGGGTGGCCTCATCCTTGGGCCGATCCTTCTCCTTCTTCTCCCGCCGCGCCTTCTCCTGGGCCGCGGCCTCCCCCAGGCTCTGGCCGAAGAGGATCCCTGGCTGCAGGGCAAGGATACCGATTAGGAACAGGCGGCTCATGACCGTCAGGACCCCGTCCCCGCCTCGAGCCGGCTGGACCGTTCGATGACCTCCTGGGCGTCCGGAGCGTTGGGGGCGAGACGCGCGTACTCGCGATATTCCTTGACCGCGTCCGCTAGCCGGCCAACTCTCTCCAGCAGGCTGCCCAGGTCCCGCCTCAAAATTGGCACCTGGGGTGTGCGTTGAATCCCCTCTTGCACCACGGCCAGGGCCTCGTCCGTCTTCCCCTGCTGGAGGAACAACTCCGCCAGCCGTCCCCTCGCAATGTCGGCCTCGGGTGCCCGGCGCAGCACCTCCTGGTAGGCGCCGACCGCCCGTTCGGTGTCTCCCGATTGCTCGAGGCTGTAGGCCAACTCCTGCCGGAGCGCGGGGTCGTCCGGACGCGCCTCCACCGCACGGGTAAGAAGGGGCGAGGCGTGCCCGAAGTCCCCGCCGCGGAATAGAAGGCGCCCCAGGTCCTCGCTGGCCGTCGGGTTGGACGGGTCCAGGGCCAGGACGCCTTGGTATTCCCGGTTCGCGTCGGCCGGCCGGCCGGCGGCGTCCAGGGCCCGAGCGAGCTGAAGCCGGAAGCGAGAGGGATCGAGGCGGGCCGCCCGCGTGTACCGCCCCAGGGCTTCCTCGCGCAAGTTCGCGGCCCAAAGCGCCTGCCCGTAGAGGCTCTGAAGCTGGGGGTTGGAAGGAGCATCCCCCGCCGCCCGCGCGAACAGGGGTATGGCGGCTCCGGCCTGGCCCTGGGCGAGCAGACGCCGCCCCTCCTCGAAGTCCTTCGCCCCGGGGCTGGCCGAGACCTGGGTGACAGGAGGAGGAAGCTCACGGGGCAAGGTCGCGAGCGTGAAAAGGCCGGGGGGCGGGCGGGAGGGCACCTCGCGCGCGGTTTTCCACGCCGTGAAACCGAGGCCCACAAAGAGAAGGACCGTGGCCGTCGCCCAAAACTCGGCCGGCAGCTCGGACGGGTGCTCGGGGGCGGCTTCCGGCTCATCCGCCGCTCGCGCGGCGAGGGACATGGTGATGGGCAGGCTCTGGAGCGACTCCCCGCACCGGACGCAGTACTCCCATGTGACCCGGTTCCGTGTTCCGCAGGCGGAGCAGATGAGCGCGTCGCCCATAACCGTAGATTACACCCAAACCATACTCAAATAAAGGGGTTGGGCGGTTCCGGTTCACCCGGAAATGGCCCGCCCCCCGAATCCTCGAGGGGCGGGCCAACTGCCGCTACTGGCAGGCCGTCGAGCTGAACTTCACGTCCGGCAGGGGCATCCCGCCCTGTTGCGCGGGCTTGACGTTGCTCGTGTTGTTGATCGTGGTGGGCGGAACCCCCGGCTTCGGAGGCGGGCTGACCGGGCCTGTTACCAGACCCTCGTCCTTGACCACGCTGCTACCGCCGCTTCCGGGGTTGGGGTCGGCCTGGGTCCGGATGGAGGTCATGCGGCTGTTGCTGAAGATCTGGTAGGCGTCATCGCCGGCGGCGTTGAGGTCGTAGGCCGCGGCCCCCGACGTTGCCCCGAGGGCATAGACGATGCTGTCGAACGTCGACCGGCAGGGATAGCTTGCCGGGTTGCCCGCGGTCGGCAGCGGCGCATAGGCGCTGACCGGTGGGTTGAACCTCGTGCCTCCGAAGAACACCACGCCCCGGAGCGGGTTGTCGTTGGTGAAGGCCGCCGCCGGCTGCGCGGTGCCCCGGAAGACCGGGAAGGGCGTGGCCGCGGCGCCGTTGGTCACCGCCCCTTCGTCGTAGACACGCGTGTAGAGGGACACTCCGGGAAGGAAGGCCGTGACCGAATTGGCCGTGACCTGACCGCCCGTGGCCGTGGTCACGTCGTCCCCGTCATCCCGGAAGCCGAATATCTTGAAGGGCCCGTTCGCGCGGTTGTCGTTTCCGGAGGCCACGAAGATGTACGGCTTCACCGCCGTGGGCGCGGCCGGCGGGGGCGGCGCCGGGGGGAGGCCCAGCAGGGAGACCGCGGTACCCACCGGCTGGTCCGCCCCCAGGTCGGCCAACGGGATGGCGACCCCCGGGTTGGTGACCAGGAACTTCCAGAGCCGGCCGTAGAGATCTCCCATGTACACCCGCGTGGTGGCGCTGCTGGACGGATGGGGCGCCACCCCAGGCCGGAAGCGGCCCGGGCTGAAGGCGGCGGCGTCGGCCACAAGCGCGTTCGTGTAGGCAATGCCGGCGCGCGTGAGACCGGCGGAGCTGGCCGCGGTCTCCACGTCCACGGAGCTGATCACGTCTCCGGTGAGTGCATCCAGGGCATAGAACGTCGTGCCCTCTCCGGGGTTGGTGGCATAGCCGGAGCCCAGATAAGCCACGAAGTCGACGCCGAGGGGCGTTCGCGTGGTCGTGGTCACCGCGCCCTTGGTCTTGTCGACCCACACCACGGCGGGAAGCGACCAGGTCTGCCCCATCTTGAGGTAGGCGTTGTAGTCCGACGGGCCATTGACCTGGGTCCCGCCCGTCGTGCCGTCTGTGGTATCCGGGTTGCCCCGGCTCCAGAACGGTATGGGCCCGGTGGTTTTCAGGGCAATCTGGGTGAAGGGACCGGGAGCGGTGACGTCGAGGACGGTGAGGTACTTTCCGGCGATGCCGCGCCCGAAGGTCAGGTGCTTGCGCCACACCCCCGCCCCGGAGATCGTGGTCCCGCCGAGGGTCTGGCTCCAGGCCCCGGGCACGAAAATGTCGTTGAAGCGGATGCCGCGGGCGATCATGTAGTCATGGGTAGCGCGCTTCTCGGGGTCGTTCAGCAGACGGCTGGGGATCACGGTGAGCTGGTCGAAGGGCACGAAGCCCCAGAGCTCCTCGCCGCCCGTCTCCGTGCAGGCCGCGGTACTGGGGGCGCAGTTGGGCCCGGCCCGGAACGCATGGAGCATGTCGTTGGCCCCGGCGTAGACCACGGTCATGACCGGCTTCACCACCCGGCCGTCAATGGCGCCGGTAGCGTTGCCCGAGGGCGGCGTAGTGTTGTCGGCGTCCGGGTTGGCCAGGCCGAAGCCCATGGTGATCTGGTTGGTCGTGGCGGCGTCGGGGTTCTTGCTGGTCGCGTCCCGTGGACCATCCCGCAGGTACGTGTATTCCTGGGGGAAGAGGGTCGGGCTCCCCTGCAGGGGCGGGGCCACGACGGCGGCCGTGGCCAGCGTGGAATCGGCCAGGACCCAGGTCTTGGCTTTGTAAAGAATCTGGGACTGGTTGCCGCCGGCGGTCACTCGCTTGGGGCTGGAGGGAGCGCTGTACGAGACCTGGGCCCCGGCCATGAAGGCCAATATCATTTCCCGGGCCTCGCGCCGCGCCGCCTGCATCTTGATCAGCGGGGTGGCGCTGGTGCAGCCGGCGGGCAGAGGGGCACCCAGGCAGGCGTGGTAGGCGTTCTGCAAGGTCGTGAAGTCGGCGGCAGGGCTGGCGGATGAGTCGAGAGGCAGGGCTAGGGCGGCATCGAAGAGCCCCTGGCTCGTGTAACTCGCGGGTGCCACGAACAGCCCGCTGGGCGGGATCGCGATCACCGGCGGCCAGAGGGGAACCCGGAAGGGCGCCACGGGCGTGGGCAGAGTCTGGAGGTTGGCCACCGTCACGCCGAAGTAGCCGTTCTGGCTGGTGGTATAGATCCGGCGACGTATGGCTGCGGTCGCACTCCAAATGGTGGAGTCAGTGGCGCCTCCGTGGAGCTGGGCGAAGGTGCACTCGCCGGCCACGGCGGGCGCGTTCCCGGCCACCGCGCAGGCCGCCATGCCGTTCTGGACGCTCTGCGTGAGCTTGTCTCCGGCGCTCCACTTCTGCACCGCGACCCCGGCCACGTTCTCATAGGCCTTGAGCTGGCCCTGGAAGCCGGGGAGGGTGAAGGTGGAGACGAACTTGATGGGGGTCAAGGCGTTGAATCGGTTGTTGGGGTTCCGAGCGTCGAAGGGGTCGGCCGGGAAAGGCTGGGTCGGCACCTGGTCAACGTATTCGAAGACGGAGTCGGTCAGGGACTCCTGGGCCGTGAACTCGCCGCTCGTGGCCCCCTGGTCGATGATGGACTGCAGGATCGCCGCGAGGGCGGTGTCGGTGGGTGCGAGCTGGGCGTCGATGCAGGTCTTGCAGACGCTGTGCACCGTCGCCGAGGTCGGGATCACCGTCCATCCGGACGTGGTGGCGCTCTGCAGGCCGGTCCCGCCCCAGGCGATCACGTTCAGTCGGTTCGCGGAGACACCCGAGCCGAAGCCGATCATGTAGGTCTTGACCGAAGACGCGGGATCGCTGGCTCCCGTCAGCGTGCCGTCCGCATTCACCGCTCCCACGATGGGGGCGTAAAGGTTGGCGGCCTGCTGAGCGGCGTTCAGAGCGGCGGGGTCGCCGCTTCCGGAACACGTGTCCTCGCCGTCCGTCACGAACATCAGGATCGTCTGCTCCTTCGGGCTTGTGTGAAGCTTGATGGCGCCGGAAGGGGGGATCACGACCGTGAACCCGTTGACCACCGCACTGGCCCCATTCCAGAGGGCGCTGAAGACTGTCTTGATGTCCCGAATGGAGTTCCCGATCGGCGTAGACCCGTTGGCCGCGTTCCCGCCCGCCGCAGGCGGGGTGAGCATCGTCCAGCTCCCGTCCTGGGACTCGGTGTAGCCGGTGATCGTTCCATCCGGATTCAAGGGGATCTCGTTGTTCAGGAAGGGCAGAATGTTCGTCGTCTGGAGCCCGACGCTCGGATAGCAAGCGGGAAGCTGAACGTTAAGCTGGAACCCGTTGCAGGAGATGCCGTTGCCGTTGAACTGACCACCTGCCCAGCGCCAGACCACGGGCGCGTTCACCGTGGGCCCTCCGCAGACCGCAACCTGCTGGGTCTGGAACTGGGGAGGATTCGTAGGGGGTCCGACCGTCATGTTGCAGATGGTGCCGTCGGCCAGCACGCTCAAGGTCTCGCCATTCCACTGGCGGGCCGCGTTCATGTAGTAGAACTTCTCGTTCCCGGCCAGGCTGTCCGTGAACTCGGCCGTGGTGTCCCGCTGCAGCAGCTGGAAGCTGGGGTTCGAGGTGAAGGAGGTACCGAGGCCGGTGGAGGGCGAGCCGGGGGCGAAGCCGAGCGCGCCCGCGATGTTGGGCGCAGCCGCGCCCCAGAGCATCTGGAACTGGTTCGGCCCCGTGGCCGTGAACGTGAACTGACCGCTCCCCGAGTTGTAGGTCACGGCGTAGACATCGACCGCGCCCAGGCTGGCGCGGTTGCAGCCGTTCATCGCGTTCTGCAGGTCGACGGCCAGGAGGGCCCCCGTCTGGTAGAAGTGCGGGACCGAGGGGGGCACGGTGACGTTGCAGGTCACGGTCGATGTCCCGGTGACGGTGCTCGAGCCCAGAGTGGCGCCGGTGGCACCGGTGGTGATCCAGTTGGCGGTGCTGTTGAAGGCGCCGCCGGTGGTAGGAGCGGCGGCAGGGATGTTGTTGGCCCCGAAGCCGAGGGGAATCATGGCGGAGTTCGCCACCTTGGTGAGCACCTGGTAGCGGCGCGCACCCGCGGTGCGGGAGATCGTGAAGGTCTTTACGAAGGTGGGCGAGACGCCGGGGTTGAAGACGAGGGTCAGATCGTTCGCGGGCACGTTCGTCCCGGCGGCGGTGCCGCTCTTGGTGCAGGTCCTCTGGGCCCCCGCGTAGGCGGCCTTGAGGAAAACGTTGATGGACGTGGCGAGACCCCCGAGCTGGACGTCGGTCGAGTAGGTCCCGTAGAGGGCCGGGGGCAGCGTGACCGTGCAGGCCAGATAAGTCCCCACCTGGGGTGGGCCCGCGCTCACGGTCGAGATCTGCTCGTTCCAGGTAATGAGGTTGGCGGTTGCGCTGATGACGACGCTGGGCGTGGTGGTGGTAACGGTGGTTCCCTGCTCCGCAAAGTCGAGCACGTTCCAGCCCGCCCGGATGTCTTGCCAGGACTGGAAGCCCAGACCGGCCGCACTTCCCGGCTCGTTCTGGACGGTGAGGTCGGCCGATCCGGCGACGCATGGGGGTGCGGCCGGCGGGACCCCGAGCATGCACGGCGAGGCCACGCTGTTGGTCGTGTACATGAACCGGGCCTGGCCGGTGCCGGTGCCCCCCCCGATGTCCCCGAGGCCGATGAAGTTGCTGTTGTCCTGGGTGTACTGGCCGAACATGAAGTTGACTTTGGTCTCGTTATTCTGGACCAGGGTCTTGATGACTTGCTTGGCCTTAAAGAGCTTGGCGTCAGGGTTGTCGCCGGAGAGATAGGGAAAGTTGACTTCGCCGGCGGTGCCCTGGCCGCCGGAGGGCGTCTCGCGCATGGACCCCGAGCTGTCCAGAAGCAGGATGACGTTCGCCTTGACCTGGAGGTTCAGGACCTCGAGGGGGTCGATGCCCTGGGGGTTGGCCGCGGTCACCCCGCGGTCGCCCACGAGCATCACAACGAGGCCCAGGGCCAGGGCGACGGCTCCCGTCCGGTACACACTCCACCTTCTCTGCATGGCCTTCCTTCCCTCTGGGACCGGTGAAACCGCCGGACTCGCCTGCCTGCTCATGAACATTCCCCGCTTACTGTGCGCCGGTGCTGGTCAAGGTCCCGCCGCCGCCGCCAAAGACGGTGGCCAGGCTGCCGCCGGGGCCCGCGGAGAGGAGGCTGCACGGATCGAAGTTCTCGCCGCTCGGCGCACCGCCCTCTTGGCCGCGCATGGACTGACAGGGCGGGCCGGAGGCGCTGGTGCTGAGGGCGAAGGTGATCTCGAGCACGCGGACGGCTTGGTTGGCCCGGCTGAACGCGGTCGAAGCGCCGACGTAAGGGGCCACACCTTCCACCGTGAGGACGGCCGCGTTTGGAAAGTTGTTGGGGGGAGCGGGGTCATCGTAAAACTGTCCGTTGTTGTTGACCAGGAGCTGGCGGCGGACCCATAGCGTGAAGGACCCGTTGATGGCCTGGCCCAAGAATGACGAGATATCCTGGCAACGGTTGCCTGGCCCGCCGGACAAGGGCGGTGCCGCGCAGTTAACGGGGTCCTTGAGAACGAGGCCGTAGCCCATCGAGTTGGCGCCATTCCCGCGCCCACCACAAGGGGCCGGCGCGAAGTCGCGGCCCGCGCCCACCTCGACGGGCGTGGGCGCCAAACCCGAAGCCCAGGTACCGGCGCGGTTCGCGGGCAAGACCGTCGACCAGTTGGTCACGGGGTTGGCCACGTTGCTCAAAATGAGCTTGCCCGCCTCCAGGCCCGCCTCCGCGTTCACGAGGGCCTGCTGGCTCCACCGGAAGTTAGTGGCGATCTGCAGCTCCGTCGAGCTGGTGGTAGCCAGGGTCAGACCCAGGAATGTGAGGAGCATCAGCGCCAGGATGGCGAGGACCAACGCGAAGCCCGCCTCCCCCCCCCGCCAGACGCGCACAGGTTCTTGTTCGTTCATGACGGACCAAGCCTCCTTGAGACGCACGATTTCTCGAACCCGCCTTCCCAACCCGCTCATCGGATCTGGTTTCCCAGCTGGAGGGCCACGACCGCGGCCCGCGGGGTCACGACCGAGACGAGCTGTCCCCTCACCGCGTCACCGCCCGCGCCGCCCGCGACCTGACTGGTCTGACCGGCCAGCTGGGGCGCCAAGGCGCGGGCCGAGAGCGTGACCCGGACCTGGCGGATGATGGTGGCGTAGTTGTTGATGGTGATCCCAGGGGCGACGTTCACCCACACGCCCGCCCCGCTCTGGTATTCGACCTGAAGGTCTTCGATGCCTCGCGCGACCATCTGCCAGGGGGAGTTGGCGCCCGGGAACCCCGCCGCGCCCGGCTCGGTGGCCGCCACGCCCGTGGGCGTGAACCGCCCGGTTGTGCTTCTCCAAAGGGCTGGCGAGGGATCTGCTGGATCGGGGTTGATCGCGATCCGGTAGCGCGCCACGCGGGCCGGATAGAGGTAGACGTCCGGCCCCGCCACCCCTGGAATCGGAGCCGCCGCGGAGGGGGCGGGCGGTCCCGCCCAGGTCCAGGGCGCCAGGGCGGCGGTGAGAACCAGGTTGGCGTTGGGGGGAGAGGCGCCTCCGGCGGGACAGGCAGCCCCAGCGCCGCCTATCGTCGCCGGCTGGATCGTGAAGCCATTCGCAGTGTCGGTAAGGAGAACGAAGCCCCCCGGGGCGGCAAGGAGCTGGCCCAGGCAGGCCGTCACGGGCTCCCGCGTGACAAACGTCCCCGCTGCACCGGCAAGCGGCGCCGCGTTGCAGACGCTCTGGCTCGTGCACCGGTCGTCGGTCCCCAGGACCTCGAGCACGTCGCTATTGACCGAATCCCCGCCCCGGGTCCCGGCGGGGACGTTGCCGAGAGCGCCCGCCATCCCGCAGCCGTTCAGGCCGGGGAGGGCATTGCAAGGCCCCCCTGCCGGATCCTGTATCGTGAAGACTTGCGACCAGATCGGCATGCCGGACCCGGCGTTCTCGATGTCCCGGGTGATGATGTCCATGGCAAGGCGGATGTTCTGCTGGCGGTCCGCCAGTTCCGGCTCGCGACGGAACGCGCTGTGTCCCGACGTGAGCAGGCCGTAGATGGCTCCTGTCACGATGAGCGTGACCGTCATGGCCACCAGAAGTTCGATCAAGCTGAACCCTTCCTGGACCGGCCCCGCGACTTGTTTCATAGCCTGCGCTCCTACCCTCCGCGATCCGCCGTTTTGAAGGTCTTGCCGCTTCATCTCGGACCTCAGGGCGGCGCCGGGCAGCCGCCGGTAGGAGAGGAATCGGTGCAGCTGCGGAAGGAGGTGAACTGCGCGCGGGAGCGTGCCCCGGACAGGGCGCCCGTCCCCTCGGAGCGGATGCCGATGTAGAGCAAGCGGGCGGTGCCGGGGACCGCGCTGATCTGCCAGCGCGTATGGATGAGGCCCACCCCCGGAATGACGTCATCACAATCGTAGTCCGTTAGGGGGGCGACTGGACAAGGATTCGCTGGGAACGTGATGTCCGCGGTGAGGCTTCCCCCCGCGGTCAGGTTCTGGAAGGATGTCGTCTTCAGGAACTCCAGGCGCTGGGAGGCGGAGAGGGTGGCGGCCGTGCTTTGGCTGGCGACAGAGTTCGAGCTGGCCGCCACCAAGAGAAGGTTCGTCACCGCCATGAGGCCGAAAATGAGGATCACGATCGCGGTGAGGGCCTCCACCAGGGTGAAGCCCGCTTCCCCGCCCCGATCCCCCGTGGCCACCACGGCCCGCGGCTCAGTCTTCGTCATGCGTGTCCTCACTGCGTCACCACGACGCGGCCGCCGGACGCGATCCGAACCGTCCGCCTGAGATTGGTTGTGTTCTCGATGAGCGTGATGATGACCCCGTTCGGGGGGTCGGGAGCGGCGTAGTTCAGGCCCGGCCCGAGGTTGCACCGCACGGGCGTCTCCGCAGCCGTGCAGAGGGCCCCCGGAAACACTCCGCCCGCGATCGCTCCCAAGCGATTGAACCGGAGCCCGGTGGCGTTCCCCCCCGCGGTGGAAAAGGAAATGCCCACGGGCAGGTCGTAAAGAGGCCCAAGTTGCTCGCCCGCGACCGCGTCCTCGATCACCCACCGGTAGCTGTCCCTGTCCACCATCACAAAAGAGACACCCAGGTTGGTATTCGTCATCACGGCCTTTGTGCGGGAGGCTTGGATCTGCGCGGCGACATTCTCGGTCGCTCCTCTGATCTTGTAGTTCCGGATGTACTGCCCGATGTTGGGAAGGGCAACCGCAGCCATGACCATGATGATCCCGACGACGACCAGCATTTCGACCAGCGTGAAGCCCGCTTCCCGGCGGTTTTCGGTCATCGGCCCGTTCTCCATCGCACCCTCCACGTAGCAAGGTCCGTACCCCTTCGAGGCCCTTGTACTCAACTGTCTGTCAGGGTTGAAGTTACGCTAATTCAGTAGCTATGGCAAGGCCATCATGGTCAGTCGCGCTTGCGCTACGATCCGTAACGTCAGGCTCAGGCGGGCGCGCCCGGGAGTGGGAGCGTAACCGTGACCTTGAGCCCGCGCGGTGGGCGTTCGTCGAGCACCAACTGGCCGCCGTGGAGCCGCACCACTTTGACCGCGATGGGCAGCCCCAGGCCCAGGCCTCCCGCCTTGCCCGTGGTGAAGAAGGGACGGATCTGCTCCCGGCGCTCTCGAGGCATTCCCGGGCCGTCGTCGGCTATGGTAACGACCGCCGCCAGGGGCTCGCGCGCGATCTCGACCCAAACGTGTCCGCCAACCCCCGCCGCTTCGCCGGCGTTGCGGACGAGGTTCTCGAAGCCTCGTTCCAGCAGCTCTTCGTCTCCGACCAGGGAACCCGCGTCCTCGGCCCCGAGAAAGGAGACGCTGACCCCGGGCTGGCTGCGGAACTCGCGCGCGACAACCCGAGAGAGGAGGCGTCCCAGGTCGAAGGGTGAGACGTTCAGCGTTTCCCGCTTGACGAAGTCCATGAACCGGCGGACGACCGTTTCCAAGGTCTCGCACTCCTCGCGGATGCGCAGACCGGCCTCCGTCAACTCCGGTCCGGCCGCGCTTCGCTCGACGATGCGCGCGTAGCCGAGGACGGTCCCGAGGCCATTTCGGACTTCATGCACCATTCCCGCCGTGAGCTCCCCGGCCCTCGCCATGGCCTCCTTGTCCTGGATCTCGCCTTCCATGCGCCGGCGTTCCGCTTCGTGGTCCCGCGACATCTCCTGGCCCCGCTCCCGGAGTCGGACCATGGCTTGCTCGTAGGCGTCGATCACCCGGGGCGCGGGGGACTCCGGGCTCGGGCCACGCGACAGGAGCACGAGAGCGCCCGCGAGCAGAAGGACGGAAAGGGCCACGAGATGACCGATCACGAGTCGCTGCCGCTCGCGAAGGTCCTCTTCCAGGTCGGGCACCGGGGTCGAGAGGCGGAGAAGCAGTCGACGCTCGTTCGTGGTGAAAGGGACGTAGGTCAGAACACGCGCCGCGGGGCCGGATTGAGCGGTGAGGGTCAGGAGCCTCCCCGAGCGGAGGAACTCGAGCTCCGCCGGCCGGGGCCAGTGACCGACCGGGGGCACGGTGGGGCGAGAGAGAAGAGGGTGACCGGCTTCGTCGAAGACCTCGACCTCCGCCGCCGCCGAGGAGGCGAGGGCAAGCCGCGCCGCCTCGTTCCAAGCGTCGGGGCCAGGGCCGCTGAGGGCGGCACCGATCCTGGGCAACGCGGCCAGCACGGCTTCGCGCACGGCTCCCTCCACGCGCTCGCGCAGACGCCGCTGCGACCGCACGGATTGCAACACCGACTGGATCTCCACCAACCCCACCACGAGGAGGGCGAGGCCCACGGCCAGCCGCAGCGACTGGCGCCGGACGTCAGCCATGGAGGAAGCCTTGGTACCAGGCCAGCAGAGG
>DATMML010000116.1 GCA_035570235.1 Vicinamibacteria bacterium
GTGGACGTGCCCCGAGTGCGGGATTGAGCATGACCGCGACGTGAACGCGGCCATCAACATCCGGCAAGAGGGGCTGAGGATTTTGGAACTACCGCGAGGTCCGCGGGAAGTCATGCGCGTGGAGGGCGAAAACCCCCTGCCGCGGCGGCGCGTGCCGCTTGCGTCGGGGCGCTCTAAGAAGCGCGAATCGCAGGAGTCCGAGGCCCGGGCTAAATGCTAAACCCGGGCCGAGACTCAGAGGACGCGAAGACCGATCGGTTCTTCCGCACTTTTGGTGCTCGCCGAGCTCGTGTGCTTGGACGCAAGCGACTCAGAATCATAGTGTTGCAGAGCTGAGGGCCCTTGCGGAGCTCACGCTGCCATCCCTCCACCCCTCAATGTGAACTAAGTCCTTCGCTGTCCGCCAGATGGATGTCACTGACGGGGCTTTTTCTGCACCGACATTCAGGAAGAACCGTCAAATCCCGGAAAACTGCTGAGACTAATCGAAGAGGCAGTCCGGCGTTTAGCGGTTCTTCCGCATTGGATGTGCTCGAGGCACGCCGCACTGGAGACACAACCGGCTTCAGGTCAATAGGTTGTCACGTGAACCGAAACCGCTGGCGTTCGCAGGATTCGGAGCGGCGTCGCATTCCCTCTAAACCCTGTGCTCCCGGGAGCATGGCGCATGCTGGAGAAGGTTCTCGAACACAGAAAGGTGCGGAAGAACCAGTTTAAGCGCAGTGCGACACTTCATCGCCGCGACCGACCAACCTCAGTTCTGGAAGGCGTAGGAGAGCTTCAGGAAGAACTGGCGATCCGAGCGGACGAGCGCACCCACCTCAGTCAGGCTCCGGTCGTCGCCGTAGCCGAGGAAAGCCGCGGTCTGCCAGTTGAGCCGGAAGCTGAAGAGGGCTGATCCCGAGAAGCCCCCGTCGCGGGCGGGCACGGAGACAGTGTACAGGGTCGGGTCACGGCGCGTGCTCACGTACTGGCCAATGAGCCGCAGGAACGCCCGGGGGCTGAAGTTATACGTGGCCTTGAGGCGCTGGACCTGCGCGGTGAAGAGCCGCGAGCGCACGCCCGAGGTCGTGTCCACATTGAGCCACGACACGGCGCTGTTGGCGTCCAAGGAGAGGTGGTCGGTGGGGCGGACCGTCGCGTAGCCGGTGATGCTGGCCCCGTGACCGACGCGGACGTTGGCGATGTCGATGTCCTCCCCGACGAAGCCGTTGAGGCCAATCCGCGAGAACCGTCGAGAGGGATCCACCTGAACCGTATAGTTGAGCTGGGTCCGCGGGAGCAACTTCGTGCCGGTGAGGACGCGGTCCAGGAAGAGATCGAACTCGGCCTGCAGGTTGTGCCGACCCCCAACAAATATGCCGGGGTACATGTGACGGTTGATCAGATCCCCCCCGCGATTTTGCGTGGATTCGAAGGTGAGCAGAGGATTCACGAAGTTGAGGAACCCCTGGGGGAAGAGCGTGTAACCCAAGACGGCATACTCGTCCCGGTAGCCCACCTGCGGGATGAACCCCTCATCGGCCCGGAAGCCATCGCCGAAGTCCTTGTAGCGGAGCGTCCAGCCGATCGTGCGCGTGGTGCGAGCCCACGCCAAGCTGAGCGCGTGGGCAGTGAGGGTGCGGCCGTCCCACTCGGCGGCGAGATCCGGTCTCCTCGGCGTCTGTGTGTCGCTCAGCAGGAGCTGGCCCGTGAGCCTGTCGGTGTCGTTGGGCCGCCATTGGAAGTCCGGGCCCAGCACCCGGTTGTGGCCGCCACCTTCGATCTCGCGGCCCGTGTACAGCAGGCCCATGAAAGAGCGGCCGAGGTCGCGGCGCCAACGGGCTATGCCGACCACGGACTGGAAGTCTTGGGGGGCCAGGCTGGAGGAGGTCGGCCCGGGAAGTATCACGCTGCCGCCGCCCTTGTCCTCGCCGAGCAGCAGCGTGTAGGAAGAGGCTCCCAGCTTGCCCGTCGTGCGCAGGCCCCAGCGCGGGGAGGTGATGGTTCGGGTGTAGACGCCCTGGATCGGCGTATCGAAGAGATCGACACCCTCGAGGAAGAAAGGCCTTTTCTCGGGGAAGAAAAGGGCAAAGCGGTTGTTGACCGCGATCTGGGCCACGTCCGCTTCGACCTGCGAGAAGTCGGGGTTCACTGTCGCGTCGAGGGCGGTGTCCGCGCTGGGAGTCCATTTGACGTCGAGCCCGACCCGCGCGTCCGTCGTGCCGCCGGCGAGTGGCGCTCCCGGTTCCGGAGCACGAGCCACCTCCTGGGCGCTTGCGTAGGGGGCGACGACCAGGTGCCCCGAGGAGGGTAAGTCGGTCAGTCCCTCCAGCGCGATAGAGTGGCAGATCAGGCAGTTGGAGCCGCGAGGTAGAGGGCTGCTGTAGATCGCGTACCGGAACTCCCGCGGGTAGTTGCGCCAAATGATCAGGCCCCAGTTCTGCGGGCCGGTGCGGGGGTAGCGCAAGGAGGAGAAGGGAATTCGTATTTCGGCCTGCCAGCCGGTGTCGGTTATGCGGGCCGCCGTGTCGTAGTAGAAATCGGGCGAGAAGTCCTCATTCGAGTTGGCGTCGTTGAAGACCCCGTCCGCCTGGATCCCGCGGGGGCTGACGCGGAATTCCTGCGCTGAGCGCCGGTCGCCCCGGGTATCGAGGAACACCGCTATGTTGTCGTCGGTACCGATCACGTTGTCACGGTCGGCGAAGGGGGCGCGGATCTGGCTGGCGTTGGGATCGTCGCAGCGAACGCCAATATAGAAATACTTCTCATCGTACGTGACCATGGCCGAGGTCTTGACGAGGGGCGGGCGGTTGTCGCTGAAAGCTGTCTCGTAGAAGGTCTCGATGGTTGCCGCGCCCGTCCAGCCCGGATCCGATAGGTCGCCGTCAATTGTGATCGGCCCCGGGGCCCGTGTGACCGTCAGCGGAGGAGGTGGGGGTGGCTCCTCGGCGGACACGCGCGCACCGATGAAGGCTGCAAGCAGGCCGACTTGAAACAGCTTCATTGGAGCGTTTGTCCTAACGCGACCCCGGGCAGCCGGTTGCGACCAGCAGAGGCTGCCCAAGGCTATCGGACCTGCCTCGGCGTTGGTTCGTGGTAGCGTGCCATCCTGACTCGCCCACATGACGGGCGCTACGGCCAGGAGGGCCGAAGCAAGGGACGTGGAGCGTCGAGACCCCCGCCGACGTTTTGGCGGACGCCGCGGGAAGCGTGAACGGCACGTTCAGGACGCCGACTCCGATTGGTGAAGACGCTTTAGTACGCCAATACGTTTGAAGAACTCACCGAGTTTGATCGCTGACGATCTTTGACAACCCATTTGGTCTTGGTCTCCAAACCCTTGAATGAGACCGGGCTGCCGCCGGGGAGCATGACAGCATACGCCTCTGGGCAGGCCGTCCCATGTCCCGAGCTCGGCCCGCGGGCCACACGGCAAAGCTGGGTAATTCTTGTGAGTAGGGTAGTCGGCGCCAGCGCGGGCGTCGGGCTCGGGTAGTCCTTGGAGCGCTTGGCCGAACGCGACCCCCGGCAGCCGGTTGCGACCAGCAGAGGCTGCCCAAGGCTATCGGACCTGCCTCGGCGTCGGTTCGTGGTACCGTGACATCCTGGCTCGCCCACATGACGGGCGCTACGGCCAGGAGGGCCGGAAGTAAGGCACGTGGAGCGTCGAGACCCCCGTCGACGTTTGGCGGACGCCGCGGGAAGCGTGAACGGCACATTCAGGACGCCGACTCCGACCGGTTAAGGAACACGTCTCCTGGGCCGATACAGGCGGTGCTGCCGGACACGAGGGCGCTGTGTGCCGTCCAACTGCGGATTCACGGTCCATGCTCCTCTCGGGTATCACACCTGTGCGAATCCGCCGTCCACTGCGATCTCGCTGCCCGAGATGAAGGACGACTCGCCGGAGGCCAGGAAGACGGCCGCACTCGCAACTTCGTCGGCAGTGCCGAACCTTGCCAGTGGCACACGGCTGGGAACGCCATTCCGGAAGTCGGCGATCGCCGGCGCTGGGAGGCCGGACTTGCCGAGGATCGGCGTGTCGATCGGCCCCGGGCTGATCGCGTTGACTCGCACCTTCCGGCTGGCCAGTTCCGCGGAAGCGACCCGTACGATGGCCCGGAGAGCCGCTTTGGTCGCAGCATAAGCCGCGGTCCCGGGCATCCCCTTCTGGTTGACAACCGAGGTGTTGACGATGACAGCCGCACCCTCGGAGAGGAGCGGCAGCGCGTGCTTCAGGGCGAGCCAGGGGCCGCGGACATTCACCTTCCACATGGCGTCGAAGTCCGCGAGCGGGGCGGCCGGGAGGGGAGCGAAGAGCGCGATGCCCGCGTTCAGGAAGAGGACGTCCAGCCGCTTGTGCTTCTGCGCGATCGTCTTGAAGAGGTCCGCAATCTGGTCCTCGTCCGCCGCGTCGGACTCCAGCACCTCGACCTGCCCGTCCAGATCGCCTCGCGCGGCCGCAAGCGTCTCGGGGTTCCGTCCGGTGACCACGACCCGCGCCCCTTCCTCGGCAAAGCGCTTGGCGGTCGCAAGCCCAATCCCGGTGGTACCTCCGGTAATCAGCGCGACCTTGTTTTCCAGCTTGTTGCTCGACATGTTTCCTCCTCGGTTATTGAACCACGTAACTGTGTACGTGATATACCGACAGAAGGATGTGCAAAAAGGCGTGAATAGTTCTCCCTATTCCCTTAGCTCAGCCCCTGCGACGGACCTGGTCGGCCAGCTTCGCGACCGTGATCGCGGTGAGCCGGCCGAGCGCGGCCGACTGCACGTCGTGAACTACAGCCTGCAGAACGGGGAGGATGTTGCGACCGACGAGACAGTCTCGACTGGGCTCGCAGCGGTGCAGCCGAGCCGGAGGCTGCCGCTCGACCGCGTGATATATGTCGGCCAGTGTCAACTTCGAGGCGGGCCTGGCCAGCGTTGCGCCGCCTCCCTTGCCGAGCGCCACGTGGATCAACCCAGCATCCCGGAGTCTCCCCAGCACCATCCTGAGAAAGGCGGGGTTGGTGTTGATGCTGCGAGCCAGCTCAGCCGAGGTCATGGGCGAGCCTCCGCGGAGGGCGAGCGCGACCATGGTGTGTGTGCCGAGGGCGAAATGCGAGTTGGCGAACATCTGTAATCAATATAACAACACTTAAGCAATCCGTCAAGGGTGCGCGGGTCCCGCCGCCGTCCTCGGCGGCGGTCAAGAACCAACCTTCGGAAGGGGGTGCAGGGACGGGACTGGGTGGGTACGAATTACGAGTGCGACTACGCTTCGGCCTTTTGAGGAGAAATAGGACCACCCACTCGGACACGGAGAGTCGTTGGAATGAAGAAATAGGTCAAGACAGCCCCGACGACCAAAATCCCCGCAATGATGTACAGCGCGGCCGAAGGGTCGGAAGAAACAAGCTTCGCCCAAATCGGGATATTGGGTCCAACGTATCCGCCCAGGTTGCCGACGGAGTTCACGATGCCAATACCGGCCGCGGCAGCCGTCCCGGCCAGGAAGGCAGACGGTAGCGGCCAGAACAACGGCATGGAGCCGATAACCCCAAGAGTACCGATCGAAAGAAACACGATGGCGAGCACTGGAGTCGATGCGAAGACCCCGCTTAGTATCAGCCCCAAGGCTCCGAAGCTGACGTTCGCAACGTAGTGTAGTCGCCGCTCACCGCTCTCATCGGAATGTTGGCTGAGGACAACCATCCCGATAACCGCCACCGCGTACGGTATGGCGGTGATCAGACCCACCCCCAAGTACCCTTTTGTACCAAATCCCTTAACGATCGTTGGCAACCAGAAGGCAATACCGTACAGGCCGATCATCAGTGTGAAGTAGATCGCACACAACACCCATACCTTGCCGCTGGTGAAGGCATCGATCAGTCGATGTTCAGTCTTGTGCAGGTCTTCAGCAACAAGGTTGGCTTCGAGCAGCGCTTTTTCGTCGGCCGTGAGCCAGTTCGCTTCCGTGATGCTGCTGTCAAGATAGTAGATCACCCAAAAGCCAACGATGATGGAGGGGATGCCCTCAGCCAAGAACAGCCATTGCCATCCCTGCAAGTTCATCGAGCCTGAGAGCGTATCCATGATCCAGCCGGAGATCGGATTGCCGATGACTCCCGAGACCGCGATCGCGGCTACGAACCAGGCGGTTCGGGTTGAGCGGTGTCTGGAGGGATACCACAGTGTCAGATAGAAGATGACGCCCGGGAAGAAGCCCGCTTCGGCGAGGCCGAGGAGGAAGCGGAGGGCATGGAAAGACCACGCGCCCTTCACGAATATCATGCATGCAGACACGACACCCCACGAGATCATGATCCGGGCAATCCACATGCGGGCCCCGAACTTCTTCAAGAGCACGTTGCTCGGGACCTCGAAGAAGAAATAACCGATGAAGAAGATGCCGGCGCCGAAGGCAAAAGCCGCATCGCTCATAGATAGATCCTTGAGCATCTGCAGCTTGGCAAAGCCGACGTTTACCCGGTCGAGATACGCCAGGATGTAGCAGAGAAACAGGAAGGGAATTATGCGAAGGTCAACCTTGTGGTACGTCTTGGCTTCAAAGCCTTCATCGGCTTTCATGACTACCCCCTCACCTGATCGAGTGGGGCTCTCTTTACGATGGAATCTTAGCGACGAGCTTATAGTATGTGTCAAGCCGCCACGCCCTCGGTGAGCAGGACCGCGCTGCTCGCAACCAAAACAAGTCCAACCCGGGCGAGCGAGGTATCAGCGAACACGCGTTAGTATGATTTCCAGATCCATCCGCTCAGATGTCTCCTTGGGGCTTCGCCTGCTGTAGTGTCGATAAGTGATTTGTCTGGATCCTTTAGGTTACTAATCGTCCGAACCGTCTCGTCGTTGACACCATCCTCGAGCGGAATGAAGCCCCTGGTCCTGAACTCCTTTGCCGTGTCGTCGTACTCTCCCGTCTCGGTTACGCGCAGCGCCGATCTGTTGTAGAAGTAAGTGACGTCGTATTGACTCGACCGCGGATTGAACGTGACGTAACAGCTTGCCTTGCTGACCGCTTTCGGATTGTCCTTGTCATGGCGCTCTGTTTGGAATTCGAGATATGTGCCGTCGAGCACAAAGGCGATGGACCACGTACCAACTTCTTCCGCAACGCCCTCTTTCTCGAAGAACTTCACTGCTGCGTTCCACTTGCCAACCTGCGGAGCGAGCTTGGTCATTGCCTCGCGAATCTCTAGATACTCAGCCTGGTCGGCATGGACGCGGCCAGGCGGGGTGGTGAGGAGCAAGCCGGAGATGCAAATGAGGGCCGCTCGCCTTGGTTCTAGAAGCGCGGAGACGGCAGTCATCCAGCCCATACCTGGGACTGTGCTCGCGGGAATCGTCGGCGTCGCTTTCATGAGCCCTCCTGTGGCTGTCGCCGCAGGGAGTCTAGGTCTACGCGTGTCGCCATCTCCTGTCGGTTCAGGACAAAGAGCGGACTCCTTAGGCCACGGGGTCGGTCGGGTAGCGCTCCTGACATGGTTTTACAAGGACGCGTGAACGCGGCTGGCGTGACTGCCAAACGGCCGGGTAGGATAGGCCGATGTGCGGCCGCGCAAGCCTGACCGCCTCGCCCGCGGAGCTTGAGGAGACGTTTGGGCTGAGCGCCGCTCCTGCTCTCTCTCCCCGCTACAACATCGCTCCCACGGAGCCCGTTCTGACCATCCGGGCGCACGAGCGCGCTCGAGAGGCCGTCTTCTTGCGGTGGGGTCTCGTTCGTTCCGGTTCGGAGGATGCCCGGGCTCCCATCAATCTACGGATGGAGAGCGCAGCCAAGGGCGCGATGAGGGGCACGCTCCGGGAGCGGAGGTGCATCGTACCCTTTACCGGCTTTTATGAGTGGAAGCAGGCGGGAAAGGCGCGTCAGCCTTTCAATATCAGGCGGAGGGATGGCCGCGTGTTCGGCGTCGCGGGTCTCTGGGATCGGCTGGAGAGCGGGGATCAGGAGCCGCTCGAATCCTGCCTAGTGCTCACGACGAACGCGAACGCCGTCGTCAAGCCCATCCATGACCGGATGCCCCTGATCCTCGACCCCGCCTCCTACGCGCGCTGGATCGATGCTTCGCCCTACGAGGGCTCCGATATCTTCGCGGGGTTGCAGGTGCTCCCGGAAGAGCTCCTGGAGAGCTACACCGTCTCCACGTTGGTGAACCGGGCGGGTGTAGAGGATCCTCGCTGCTTGGAACCCGCGAAGCCCAGCGCTCTCTGGTAGCCGCGCCGAGTCCGTGGGGCACTCACGAGTCGCCGGCCCGGGGTTCATGACGGGCCGGGCTCCTGACCGAACCTGTTGCAGAATGGCGGCGGCCATGCGCCTCGCTCTCGTGTTGTTTTCGGTTGTCCTCCTCCCCGCCGGGGTCTCGGCCCAGGACAACTACGAGATCCAGGTCTATTCGTACGACACCGTCCCGCCGGGGCAGACGATGTTCGAGCTGCACAGCAACTTCACCGCGAACGGATCCAGAAGCACGACCGAGGGGGTTCTTCCGACTCACCACGCCTTCCACGAGACCCTCGAAATCACGCGCGGTGTCACCCCGTGGTTCGAGGTGGGCTTCTACCTCTTCACGAGCGCACGGCCGGGGAACGGCTGGAGCTGGGTCGGCGACCACATCCGCCCACGCGTGCGCGCGCCCGAGAGCTGGCATTGGCCCGTGGGCGTAAGCCTCTCCTTCGAAGCGGGGTACCAGCAACGGCAGTTCTCGGCCGACACATGGACGCTCGAGATCAGGCCGATCGTGGACCGGAAGCTCGGGTCCTGGTACCTATCCTTCAACCCGACCCTGGACCACTCCTTCCACGGCGTCTCCTCCGGGAAGGGTCTCGAGTTCTCTCCCAACTTCAAGGTGAGCTATGACTTCACGCCAAAGATCGCCGGTGGCGTGGAATATTACGGCGCGTGGGGGCCACTGACGGGGTTCGACCCTCTTTCCACGCAGCAGCACCAGATCTTCCCGACCGTCGACCTGAACGTGTCGGGGCGCTGGGAGCTGAACTTCGGCGTGGGGATCGGCCTGACCACAAGCACCGATCACCTGATCTTCAAAGCCATCGTGGGATACCGGTTCGGATACCCGCCCGCGCAGCGAAAAAGCGCGGGCGCGCACTAACCACGGCTCTTCGGGGTCTCGCAAATGGTCCCGCCGGCGACGTACTCCCGGATCTCAGGTGGCCAGATACCAGGGAACATTGATGACGACGATTCTCTGGTTGCCTTTGAGGAGCAAGAGGGTCTTAAGGACGGCCGCCCGTTTGTTGTGGAGCAAATAGTGATACCAATGGCGTTCGACCAATTCCGGGATGAGGACCGCCAGTTGCTCGGTCGGGCACGTGCGCTCAGCCTCCAGAACGTAGTCCACGATCGGGGCTAGCACGAAGCGATAGCGGGAGCTGAGCACCACGAGCTCCGGTGCCGGCAGTCCGGCGGCGCGCGCCGGCTTTTCGACGAGGTCCGACCACTGCTGGCGAAGGGTTGACGTCGCCTCACCACAATCCACGTGCAGCGCTCGGACCCGAGGCGAAATCCCCAGGGCCACCCGGAGCGCCTTCTTGACGACGTTGCTCCAATTGCCGATCGGTATGAGAACGAGGGGAGGCGTGAGGTCCTGGACTTCAAGCGGGCTCGCGCTGCGTGTCTCCAGGAAGACCCGGTGATAGTGACGACGCACCGCGCCCATCAGCGCTACCAGCCCGGGAATCAGGAGCATCGTTATCCATGCCCCTTGCTCGAACTTGGCCACCAAGACCACGACCACGGTCACACCCGTAGCGGCTGCGCCCAGACCATTCACGGCGATGCTGCGCTTGGCACCCTTGCCTCCAACCCGTATCCAGTGTCCGACCATGCCGGCCTGAGAGAGGGTGAAGGCCAGGAAGGCTCCCACCGCGAAGAGCGGAATCAGCCGATCGGTCACTCCGCCGAACAGAATCAGGATCAGACCGGAGAGTCCCGCGAGCACGTAGAGTCCTTGCGAGTAGACGAGCCGCCGGCCCCTGGTCGCGAAGGAATGGGGGAGACAGTTGTTCTGGGCAACCGCCCGGCAGAGCCGCGGAAAGTCCGCGAAGGCGGTGTTGGCGGAGAGCGCCAACACCATCAGGATCGAACCAATCGACACGTAGTAGAAGACGCCTTTTCCCGCGACCGCGCTCAGCACCATGGAGAGGACGCTCTGATAGCCGGGTTGACCGGGGTCGGTGGCGGCGATCCCGTAGGCGGGAACGAGGTAGGCAATGCCGGCGAGGAGGACAATCAGGAGCGCGATGATGATGGTGAGAGTCCGTCTGGCCGTGGCAACCACGGGCTCCCGAAAGGCCTTCACGCCATTACTCACCGCCTCAACCCCGGTCATAGCCGTGCAACCGCTCGCGAAGGCCTGAAGGAGGAGCCAGAGGTTTGGTACCGCGCTGGCCACGGCAACACTGGGCAGGGGATCGACCGGTACTGGATGCCCACCCGACACGAGGCTCTTGAACCCCCCGATCAGAATCGCCGCGAGAAGACATCCCAGGAAGAGATAGGTGGGAGCCGTAAAGAACGCCCCGGTCTCCCGGAGGCCACGGAGATTGACCAGCGTGATCAATACGAGAATCCCCAGGCACAGGGAGAGCGTCCACGGCTGTAGGCTCGGCGCTGCAGACACCAGAGCGCCTACGCCGGCGGATATGCCCACCGCGACCACCAGCACGTAATCAATCATGAGGGCAGCGGCGGCCAGGAGCCCCGCGCCAACCCCGAGATTCTGGCGGGCAACCGTGTACGATCCTCCGCCGCCTGGATAGGCCTGGATAGTCTGGCGATATGAAAAGTAGACGATTGTAAGGAGGACGATGATGCTGGCGCTGAGCGGCACGATGTAGCCGATCCCGGCGGCTCCCAAGGGGATGAGAAGAGTCAGGGCCGCTTCCGGACCATAGGCAGCGGAGCTGAGGGCGTCCAGGCCAAAGATCGGAATACCCGCCGCGGGACCGACTTGCTCAGCGCGTTCCTCGTCCGACGCGAGGGGCCGGCCCAGGACGCGATCAAGAATTGGCATGGCGCGATTCTGCGATGGCGGGGGACGTTTGCCAAGCCGACGGTGGGTGAACGGCCCGCCCCCGGCATATCGCCCGCCGGACTCAGAGGCCCTCTCTGGCCCCACCCTCTCCACCCGGGCCAGGCACTTTCGAGAAGCGTAAAGGCTTACGGGCTTCGGTGCCTGACCCAAGTCACTGTCCTCGTAAACCCTTCCCTGAGCTTCGTGTCCTGAGCTGAACCGCCGGGCACGCGGCTTGCTCTGACCGAAGACCGGGGGGTCCATTCGTTGAACGGAGGAACCATGTCTCGTCACATCGGTGCCCCAGCCGTCCTGGGGCTCATCATCAGTACCTTCGCAGCTCTCTTGATAGGCAACTGCGGGGGCAATTCGTCCTCGCCCACGGCGGGCAACACGCCGCCACCTGTCGCACCGACACCGACGCCAGCTCCCACTCCAACGCCCGCGCCCACGCCTACGCCTACGCCCACGCCAGCTCCGACCCCAACGCCCACACCAATGCCCACGCCCACGCCGGCTCCGACCCCGACCCCCACACCGGCACCTATGACCATGACCATCACGATCGAAGGCGAAAACGGCAACATGTCCTTCTCTCCCAACCCGGCCAACGTACGGGTCGGACAGCAGGTCGTCTGGCACAACGCCGACAGCATCACGCATACGGCCAGCGGCAGCTTCGATACGGGGCTGATCTCCCCCGGGACGACAAGCAAGGTGGTCACATTCAGCGCGTCCGGAATGATCTCCTACCATTGCAGCATCCATCCCAGCATGGTCGGGACCCTGAACGTGACTCCTTAAGCCACCGGAACCAGCAGCACGGAGCGCCGCGCCGAGCCCTCGGCCGGCGCTCCGCCCCGACTCGGCCTAACGGCTGAGACCGGAAGTTTTTCACCACTAAGAGAAGTGCCGCCCTGGCGGCGCGTTCAGCATCTCGTTACACTCTCTGCGGAGGCAGTATGGTCAAGGAAGCTCTGGCTGCGGCCCTCGTCCTCGTTCTCGGCGCCCACGGCGTCACTGCGGAGCCGAGGACTTATGTCGTGGATCCGGAGCGAAGCACGGCGACTATCCACGTAGGCCGGGCTGGCCTTTTCAAGTTTGCCGGTCACGAGCACGAGGTGCTGGCGCCGCGCTTCACGGGGGATATCCAGGCCGATCCCGCAAATCTCACGGGCTCGAGCGTCAGCCTGACTATCGACGCCACGTCTCTCAAGGTGTCGGGTCGAGGGGAGCCGCCGGAGGACGTACCGAAGGTCCAGGAGAGGATGGTCGGCCCCGAGTTGCTAGACGTGGCCCGCTTCCCCTCGGTAACGTTTCGCTCCACGAAGATCGAGGGCCACGAGGCGGGGAAGGGAGTCTACGACCTCCAGATCACGGGCGAGTTGATGCTCCACGGGTTTACTCGCTCGACCGTCGTTCAGGCGCGGGTAGAGGTCGCCGGCGACGCACTCACGGCGACAGGCAGTTTCGTGCTTCGGCACACTGACTTCGGCCTGACGCCCGTATCGGTAGCCGGTGTGGTCAAGGTCAAGAACGAGATCGCCATCGAGTACAAGATCCAGGCGGCGGTCAGGACAGCGAGCGGAGGTCTCTCTGTCCCCCCCCCAGGAGGGGGCCAGAGAGCGCAGAAGCTCACGACAGGAATCACCGCCTACCTGGTCCGCTCATCAGGGGTGGATCCAAGACCCGACGCAGCCGGCCTACATCTGTTACGCGACGAGTGGGTGTTTCTCGGGGCACTAGCCGTTGCGATGTTGGCGGCGGCGGGCATGCCTATGTGGCGAAGTGTTTTGCGCCCACGGGAGCCGGAGCGTCAACCCGAGGGATGCTCAATGAACGAGGTCACGCCGTGAGGAGGCGCAGCAAGATGATCGAGGGAAGAACCTTTCTCTATCGAGCAGTGGGGCCAATGGCGCCATTTTCGGAGCGTCGGAGAGGCCCAGTCCTTGGGCGCAACTCCGGCTCGCGGCCATGCGCGAGTGCACTACCCCGATCGAGAAGCGCAAGGAAGCGCCTCGCCATGACCTTCGGCCTTTGCCTCCTTGGGGCAAATACAGCGCAGGCCCAGCAGACTATCCAGGACGTGATACCGCTCGCCTTTGACCGGCCCGAGTCCTGGGCCATGAAGTACTTCACCGCGCTCTCCCTCCCGACCGCGATGGGGCCGCCCGAACGCCTCGGTGGCGGCACGGTCGAAGTCGGTCTGGAAGGCGCATTAGTCCCACAGTTGAGCGACGACGAGCGCCGGGTGGGGTTCAACGGGACCAAGCTCGAAGATGTCAATCGGACGCGCCTACTCGGCCGCTTCCGGGCGACCGTGGGCCTGACCGCGGCCACCTCCCTGGAGCTCGCCTATGTCCCCCCCGTGACCGTCGGAGGTGCGACGCCACACATCCTAGGTGTTGCGATCGGTCGTCCGTTCGCTCTCTCGCCGGACTGGCAGCTCGGTCTGCGCTTGTTTGGGCAACTCGGCACAATGAAGGGCGACATCACCTGCGGCGCCGCCGAGGCGGCAGCGGGACCCGACATCGTGCGGAACCCGTTCCTGTGCCAGGCGGCGTCGACCGATGAATTGAAGCAGAAGCTCTTGGGCGTCGAGGTGACTGCGGGTTACGGTAGGGGACGGTGGCGCCCCTATCTCGGCGTCAGCGTGAGCTATCTCGATCTGCAGTTCCAAGTGAACGCGCTCTATGCGGGACTCATCGACCACACCCTTCAGACCACCAACGGCGAGACTGTCTCCCTAACCGGCGGGCTTGGCGTCACGCCATTTAGGCACTGGCGTTTGGCGGCGGAGCTCTTCTACTCGCCCCTGTCCGTCGTGCGACCACCCAAGGTGAACTCCCAAAACGATGGTCTGCTCAACGGACGTGTCGTCGTCTCGTATCGTTTCTAGTCCCGCCTAGTCGCGGCGGGGGCCCGTGGGCTCGTCAGAGCTGGGGCCAGCGGGCCAGGATGGGCTGCGGTTGACCTAGATGGCCCAGCGACTCGACACGATGGGCGGGTAGTTGGAGTTTGTGCCTGGTCCGAAAGCGCGCGCGGGCGGTCTCATAGCTTTGGGCTTCGGACTCGAGCCTCGGCGTTCAGATCCAAAAATAAACAGCAACATCCGCCACGCAGTGCGTGGGCAGGGAACTGGCCTCCTCGCGAGGCCTTTGGTACTCGGTCTTCGCGTCCTCTGAGTCTCGGTCCGGGTTTAACATCGAGCCCGGGCTTCGGACTCTAGCGATTCGCGCTTCTTAGAGCGCCCCACGTCAGTTTCGTGGCCGCGGGGAGGCTGGAACCCCTCGGGAACGCCGTCTTCCCGAAGCTGGCGCCCGACCTAGCCGTGGAGGTCATCTCGCCCGGCGACTCGCCCCGCCAGGTTCTCGACCGCGTTGGCGAATACCTGCAAGCCGGCGTCCGACTCGTGTGGGTCATCGAGCCCGAAGGCAGGACCGCATCGATCTACCGAACCCTAACTGATGTTCGCAATGTCGACGAGAGGGGCTCACTCGACGGTGCCGACGTCCTTCCCGGATTCCGGTGCGCCCTCTCTGAACTACTACGCCAGGGTTAGCCACAGGACCCGGAGCGGCGTCAGGTGACCTAAGACGACCTCATCGAGAGATTTTCAGTAGGCCTGGCATCCCAGCGCCGGTCCCTGTAGTAGAGGGACTGCTCGAGCGAACAAGTCTCGCAGAGGTCACCTTCCGCAACAAGGTTTTCGCAGTCCGGCCGCACACACTTTCCCGCTCGGTCGGAGGCCGCGCCTCCCACGAACGATACTGCCTCGTGCACGACCCTCTGGTCGCGCAGGATGCGTTGATGCCCAAGGCCTGTGGTGGTAACAAGCCGGGCGCCTGGCCAGGCCGAAGCAATTGCCGCGCCGTCTTTCCACGGCACTTCGACATCGTGGCGATCGTGGAAGACCAGGAGCGGCAGTGTCTGGCTTCGAGCCAGCCTCGCGATGTCGAACTCCTCCCAACTCAGGCCAAGCCAGCGTTCCGAGCGCACGCGCATTGCGTCCATGACATGAGTTGGGATGCCCAGCTGGTTGCGGAAGCGATCGGCCCAGTCACGTGGCCCGGCGGTTGGTCCGACGAACACGGCGCGTGAGACGCGTAGGCCTTCGGTGAGAGCGTGCACCGTGGCGGCCGCGCCCAGAGAGTGTGCGATGACCGCGTGGGCCTCCCCCTCCTGGGCAGCGATCGTCTGTAGGGCCCTGGCAAAGTGAACGATCGAGCTGCGTCGGCCCTCGGACGCCCCATGCCCCGGAGCGTCGAAAGCCACGACGCGGAAGCCGTTCGCCACGAGGGGTGGGGCAAACGCAGCCATTTGGCCGCCGACGCCCGCCCAGCCGTGAACGAGATAGACGTTTGGCCCGCGGCCCCATGACCAGCCGGCCACCCGCCGGCCCTCAACCCTTACGTCGAAACGGCGCCCCGAGGCCAGGAACGCCCTCCCACGCCGTGAGCGGCGCCGGCCGTGCGGCGTGAAAAAAAGATCGAGCGCCCATCGCGCAGCCAACCCGGGGGCAACGCGGCTGAGGACGGCGAAGGCGGTTCGAACCGGCCACCTCCCCGTCATTCCTGCCCCCAGAGGAGGGCCTGCACGCCCGGAGTCCCGGGATGGAGGCGGCCCGCCAACCGGCACTCCATCGAGCGGGCCCCGCTTCCCGCGAGACCCACCACGGGGCAGCGCGTTGCCGCTGGGTGCGCCAGACGAGGTCTTGTTCTACGAACGAGCGTGCGTTTTTTGATCATGACTCGGGTGGCTCCTTTTGCCCCGCTGCGTTTGTTCCCTAGGCGCGCGCGTCGTCGAGCAAGCGCTCGAAGGCGCGGCGAGTACGCTCTACCGCGGTTTTGTCCTGAAGGAGGCGCGCTGCATGGTGGCTGGCCAGCATGATTCCGTAGAGCTCGTGGGAGAACTGATCAGAGTCCACGTCCTTCCGAAAGTCACCTTCGGTGATCCCCGTGCGAACGCAGTTCGCTATGACGTCGAGCCAGTCCTTCTGGGACTGCACCAAGCGCTCTCGTATGGGCCCGGGCTGATCGTCCAGCTCCGCAGAGAGTGCTACAAACATGCAACCGGACAGGCCGCTGTCTTTGGGCCATGCGAGCCAACGCTCGAACACCGCGCGTACCCGCTTCTCCCCGCGTGGAGTGGCGAGGGCGGGTTTAACCACGGTGTCGATGAAGCGCTCGATCCCGAACTCAACCGTTTGGAGCTGAAGGGCTTCCTTGGATTTGAAGTGACCGAAGAGGCCGCTCTTGGAGAGCCCGAGCTCCTCGGCCAGCGCCCCGATGGTGAGGCCTTCGATTCCTAGGCGGCTCGCGACCCTAGCTGCATGTTCGAGAACCGCCTGACGGGTTAGCTCCCCCTTGCGGACTGCTTTGACCAGCACACCTCAAAATAGCACGATCGTTCGTCTCTGTCAAGAGACCAACTACGGGCCCAAGCGGCGTGCAACAGGTGGTATCCGCGGAAATAAGCGACTCTTCGGAGTCGGCGTCCTGAATGTGCCGTTCACGCTTCCCGCGGCGTCCGCCAAACTTCGGCGGGGGTCTCGACGCTCCACGTGCCTTACTTCCGGCCCTCCTGGCCGTAGCGCCCGTCATGTGGGCGA
>DATMML010000117.1 GCA_035570235.1 Vicinamibacteria bacterium
CCGATCCCCGCACCGACTACAAGGAGCCGCTCGACCGCGACCGGATGATCGCGCAGTACGACGGGGACATCGCCTACGGAGACCGGGAGTTCGGGCGGTTCGTTCAGGGGCTCCGGGCCCGCGGCCTCTACGAAAGGGCCCTCGTCGTCTTCCTGGGCGACCACGGAGAGGAGTTCCTGGACCACGGCCAGTGGCTCCACGGACGGAGCGTGTTCGACGAGCTCGTCCACATCCCGCTCGTCGTGAAGTTTCCCGGCCGGGGCAACGCCGGCCGACGCGTGGCCCAGCAGGTGCGGGAGGTGGACATCCTGCCCACCGTTCTCGAGAACCAGGGCCTGCCCGTGCCCGCTCCTCCCCTGATCGCGGGCCGGCCCCTGCAGCGGGTGCTCGAGGGCACGGCCTCCCCCACCCCCGCCGTTTCGGAGATCTCCCACCGCGGGTTCGTGGCTCACGGCATCCGCACGGAGGCGGACAAGTACATCCGCCGCTTCAGCCCCGTGGAGGATGAGCTCTACTTCGACCTCGTCCACGATCCCAAGGAGACGAAGAGCATCCTGGCCTCGGCCCCGGAGCGCGTGCGCTTTCTCAAGGCGGGCGTGGAGGCGGTCATGGCCCCCAACCCCTTCCGCTACACCTTGAAGATCGCGGGAGCCGGCGAGTACGGGATCGGCCTCAAGACGGGGGGCTGGATCGAGGGAGTGGAGGCCACCGGTCTCGGTGCGGGGGAGCGCTACCAGATCCAGGAAAACGGGCGGCGGCTGGAGCTGCGCGTGCGGCCGCGGCCGGGGCGACCCCGCGAGGTCGTCTTCACCGCGCGCCCCATGGGCGCGCCCGTCTGGCTGGAGGGAACCCGCGACGGCCGCGCGCTGAGGCCTCGCGACGTGGCCATCGGCCGGTCCGCGGCCCCCGCGGACGCCCTTCCCCTGCGGTTTCCCGAGATCGAGTCCGCGGGCGGGCGGGAGCATTTCCAAGACCTCTTTGCTCCTCCGTCAAGCGACTCCCCTGGCATCCAAATCTGGCTCTCCCTGCCCCCCGGCCGCACGCTCATGGAGTTCAGCAAAGAGAGGCAAGAGCAGCTGAAGGCCTTGGGATACCTGGGGCCGGGGTAGACGGCGGCCCGTGCTAGCATCCCTCTTGGTGGATGACGCCCTCCAGGCCGCGGTGGCCCTCTTCAACAACGGCCGCTTCAGCGAGTTCCAGGATGCTCTCGAGGCCGTAGCGGGCGCCACCCGGTCCCCTTCCGAGCGGCAGTTCTACACGAACCTCTCCCACCTGGCCGAAGCCCTGCACCAGCTCGGCAACGGCGACCTCGCGGACGCGGAGGCCATGTTCAGCCCCGCCCTGCGCAAGCTCGATGAGTTCGTCCCCCGCTACCGGGGCCTCAACATCGACGCCCTGCGCGAGGACTGCCGCCGCGTCCTCACCGAACTGCGCGACGTCAGGGCGGGGCGCAAGCCGGAGTTCGACCCCTCCCGCCTTCCCCGGCTCCGAGCCCTGCCCGGGTGAAGGGTGCCCGGCTCGTCGTCTTCGATCTGGACGGCACGCTCGTGGACTCCAGCCGGGACCTCGCCACCGCCACCAACGCCGCCCTGGCCACGGTGGCCCCGGGGATGCCGCCCCTGTCCCTCGAAGTGGTGCGCTCCTTCGTCGGCGAGGGGGCGGGGGCCCTCATCACACGCAGCCTGGCCCAGGCCGGCATCCGCAGGAGGGCGGAGGAGGTCTTGCCCACCTTCCTCGACCGCTACCGCCGCTGTTTGCTCGACACCACGCGGCTCTACCCGGGGGTTGTGGAGACCCTTGACCGTCTCGGTGACCGCATCCTCGCTGTCCTCAGCAACAAGCCGGGGGACATGAGCCGGGCCATCCTGGCCGGCTTGGGGGTGGCCGATCGCTTTGCCCGGATCTACGGCGGCGGCGATTTCCCGGGGCGCAAGCCCGATCCCGCGGGCCTGCTCCTCCTCCTGGACGACCTCGGGGTAAGGCCGGAAGAGGCGGTGCTGGTGGGCGATTCCGCGGTGGATGTCCGAACGGGCCGGGCCGCGGGCGTGCCCACGGTGGGCGTGACCTACGGCCTGAACCCCGAGAGCCTTCGGGAGGCGCCCCCCGACGTCACCCTCTCGGACATCCGAGACCTCCCCCTTCTCTTGGCCGGAGCCTGACCGCGGGAGCGGGCAAGTCTCCCGACCCCCCGCCGCCGCGGGGTCGTGCGTTGTGCTACCCTTAGCCCCACGCGTCTGGCCCAAAGCAGCGGCCCCGGGAGACGAGAGGGCAATGTCGAGCATTCTGATCTGGGGCAAAACGCGGGATGTCGTGATGGGTGACCTTCCTCCGGGGATGTCGGCCCAGGAGGTCGACAGCCTGTCCGAGCTCCAATCCTGTCTGGACGGCAAGGCCCCCACCCTCATTCTGGCCGACCCCGCGTCCCTGGAGGCCGAGGGCGCCGCCCTCAACGAATGGCTCAAGGCCGGCCGGGGCCATCAGGCGGTGCTGGTCGCGGTCACGGACTTCGGAGAGGGCGACGAGGTCCTCCGCCGCTTCCCGTTCCTGGACGACATCCTGGTTCGGCCCGTGACGGGGGCTCGCTTGCGGCTGCGCCTGGAGCGCGCCTTCGATACCATCCACGGTCGGCGGGTCATCCGTCAGCTGGAAGGCGCCCTCACCCGCAAGGGCGAGGAGCTACACGACCTGAACCGCATCGGGGTAGCCCTCTCCGCGGAGCGCGACATCAAGAAGCTCCTGGAGCTGATCCTCTTGAAGAGCCGGGAGATCACGAACGCGGATGCGGGCAGCCTCTACCTGGTGGAGCGGGGCAAGGACCATGAGTCCAACGAGGACGCGCGGCTCCGCTTCAAGCTCAGCCAGAACGACTCCGTGGTGGTCCCGTTCGAAGAACAGACCATGCCCTTGAACGAGACCTCCATCGCGGGCTACGTGGCCCTGAGCGGCCGCGACGTGAACGTGGCCAACGCCTACCAACTTCCCGCCGGCTTCCCCTTCAAGATCAGCCGCTCCTTCGACGAGAAATCCGGCTACCGGACGCGCTCCATGCTGGTCGTCCCCATGCGCGACCACGAGCACCGGGTGATCGGCGTGGTCCAGCTCATCAACAAGAAGCGGGACCCCAAGATGGTGCTGCGCCCGGTGTCGGTGGTGGAAGAGGCGGTCATCCCCTTCACCTCCGTGGACGAGGAGCTGGTCAGCTCTCTGACCAGCCAGGCCGCGGTGGCCTTCGAGAACACGCTCCTCATCCAGGACATCCGCAACCTTTTCAACTCCTTCGTGGAAGCCTCCGTGACCGCTATCGAGTCCCGCGACCCCACCACCTCCGGCCATTCGAAGCGGGTGGCGACCTTGACCGTGGGCCTGGCCGAACAGGCGGACTCGGTGGTGACGGGCCCCTTCCGGGAACTCCGCTTCACCCGGGACCAGCTCCAGGAGATCCGGTACGCGAGCCTCCTGCACGACTTCGGCAAGGTCGGCGTGCGCGAGAAGGTGCTCATCAAGGGGAAGAAACTCTACGTCGGCGAGATGCTGGTCATCCGCCAGCGCTTCGGCTACATCAAGCGCACGCTGGAGGCGGAGCACGTCCGGGCCAAGCTGGAGCAAGTGCTGGCCGGCCGGTCCTCTCCCCAGCTGCTGGCGGAGATGGACGCTACCCACGAGGAACGCCAAAACGAGGTCGATTCCATCCTGCGCATGGTGATGCAGGCCAACGAGCCCTCCATCCTGGAGGAGGACAGCGTGCGGGCCCTGCTCGACCTCCCCAACCGCACCTTCCGGGACGCGGAAGGGAACCGCCAGCCCTTCCTGACCCCCAACGAGGTGTCGGCCCTGTCCATCCGCCGGGGCAGCCTCTCCGAGAAGGAGCGGCGGGAGATCGAGAGCCACGTCACCCACACCTTCCGCTTCCTCTCCGAGATTCCGTGGACGGGGGACTTCCGCCGCGTCCCCGAGATCGCCTACGCCCACCACGAGAAGCTGGACGGCACGGGCTACCCCCGCCGGCTCACCGCCAAAGACATCCCCGTGCAGTCCAAGATGATGACGATCTCCGACATCTACGACGCCCTCGTGGCCTGGGACCGGCCCTACAAGAAATCGGTCCCCGTGGAGCGGGCCCTCGACATCCTCAAGGAGGAGGCGGGCCAGGGGAAGCTGGACCACGACCTCCTCGGCCTGTTCATCGAGGCCAAGGTCTACGAGAGGACGCTGCCCCGCGCGGGGGCGGAGGCGGAGCTGGCCAGATAAGCCGCTTCCCCGGGTACCAATGCCCCCCCTCATCATCGCCCACCGCGGCGACTCTGCCCATCGTCCCGAGAACACCCTGGCCGCCTTCGCGAGCGCGCTCGAGGCGGGGGTGGACCTCGTGGAATGCGACGTCCAGCTCACCCGGGACGGCCAGGTGGTCGTGATCCACGACCCCTCCCTGGATCGCACCACCGGCGGCCAGGGCCGCGTGGCCGACCTGACCCTGGCCGAGATCCGCGCTGTCTCCGCGGGCTACCCCCAGCGCTTCGGCCGCGCCTACGCCGGGGAGCGGGTGCCGACCCTGGCCGAGACCCTCGGCCTCTTGCGCGGCCGGGGCCGGATCATGGTCGAGATCAAGGGGGATTCGGTAAGGGAGGCGGAGGCCGACGGCATCGAGGCCCGCGCCATCAACGAGGTGCGGAAGGCCCAGATGGCCAGGGACGTGGCCTTCCTGTCCTTCGATCGGCGGGCCCTCCTCCGCTGCCGGAAGCTGGCCCCGGAAATGCCGCGGGGCCATCTCTTCTCACGGGGCTCCGCGGAGGAGATGGTCTTGGGGGCCCGGGAGGCGGGCTGCGACATCGTCATGCCGGAGAAGGGGCTTCTCACCCCCGAGGTCCGGGACCTTGTGCGGGGCGCGGCCTTGAAGCTCGCCACCTGGGTGGTGGACGAGCCGGAGGAACTGCGCGCCCTCGCCCGCTTCGACCTCTACGGCCTGGCCTCCAACCGCCCCGCGGCCCTCCTGGAGGCGCTGGCGGACGGGATCGCGGGCTAGGCGCTCAGCCGGAATTCGCGCCGCGCCCCTGCCGAGGGTCACCGCCCCACCCCCGGCCAGCTCCGGAGGGGAGTCGTGGAGAGAACCCGGTGCATGCCCGCCTCGGCAAACCGTCCAAAAGCGGCGTCCGCCGGCTCCGTGAAGTCCACCACCCCCGGCACCACCACCGGCGACGTGCAGTCCTCCAGCAGGTAGACCCTGCCCGCCCGCCCCGGATCGCGGGCCTGGATCTGGGTGAGCAGGTCCTCCACGGTCCAGGCCAGGCAGTGGCTCTTGGCCTGGCCGGCGAAGATCAGCACGTCGAAGGACTGCAGCGCCTTCAGGAGAGAGGTGTTCTCGGCCGCGATAGCCACCCCCTCGTGGTCCTCCATGACCTCGGGCCGAAGGACGGAGTAGTGCTCGGTCAAGGGGTTGTTGCCCTTGATCTCGAAGCGGGTGGGGCTCGCGCGGGCCACGGAATGGAAGAAGACCGCCTCTTCCACGGAGGAGACGAGGGCGTGGCCGATCCCACCCACCATGGCGTGGTAGGGCCAGACGGTCAGCGGGTACTTGCCCCCCGCCTTCAGCTGCCCCGCGTAGTGCCGAGCGTAGGCCTCGAGGTCGAAGCCGGGCCTGGGGGCCACCGCGGCCAGGATCTTCGGATTGACCCTCCAGACTCCCGCCTCCACGTCCTCCCGGGAGACGACGGTGTGGGGAGGGGGATGCTCGCCGGCCTCGCTCACCCAGAAGACGGGGTGGAAGATCTGGATGGCGCTGTGGGTGTCGAGGGTGGCCACGATCTGGGTGATGGCGCCCAAGTTGGTGTAGATGAACCGGCACAGGCGGGCGTTGTCGTCCACCGCCCCCGTCCCGGAGCGCCCGGCCACGAAGAGCTCGAACCCCGGCAGGCAGAACGTGTTTTGCACGTCCACGAGCACGAGGCAGACGCGGGGGGAATCGGAGGTTGCGGGCCCGATCCCCTGCTCGGCGGCCCAGGCTTCAGCCTGCCCAGACCTCTCCAGGTAGGGAACGCGAAAGAGCCGGGCCGCGTCCGCGGGATCGAAGTGAGGGGGAAGAGGCCAGCCCACCCCTAGAGGTCGGGCCCGGCCGGCCTTGCCGCTTCCCCTTCCCGACGCCTCCACCATCCCACTCTAACCCCGTCCCAAATGAAGTTGGGGGTTCTTCAGACCTTCAGGGGATGGATCACGAGGCCCGAAGGAAGCTTGGGGTGGAAGAACGTGCTCTTGGCGGGCATGGACTCCCCGGCCTCGGCCACGTTCACGATCTGCTCGACGGGCGTGCCCCGCAGGAGCACGGCCAGGCGGCAGGCTCCCTTCCCCAGGGCCTCCTCGGCCTCGGCCAGGGAGTGCACGTAGCTGACCGCGCGCGGGGGGATGGAGAGCAGCGTCCCCAGCACAACCTGGTGCAGGAGGTAGGCGTCGAGGACGCGCAGTGAAGGCGGGGTTTCCTGGGGGAGACGCGATTCGATCTCCCCTTGCCCTTCCGCCACCAAGGCGCCCTTCCCCGGCTCCGCGAGGGCGAAGGCGTAGGGCTTTGTGGACGCGGCCACCGCCCGCGCCGCGGCCGCGGCGTCCGCCACCCGGCTCAGGGAGAAGAGACCGGACAGGGCCCGCCCCGCCTCCTCGAGCGTCGGGCCCTCGGCCAGGATCCGGTGGTAGGGCAGGACCACGAGACCGGGCGCGCCCAGGGGAGTGAAGTAGCCAAACGTCCAGGCGCCCTCCGGCCCCACCTCATCGCGATAGCGCAGGGCAGTGGCGTACCGGTGGTGGCCATCCGCGATGTAGGCCCGGACCCCCCCCAGGAGCTCGCGGAAGACGGCGATGGTGGCCGCCCCCGTCACGCTCCAGAGCCGATGGCCCACACCGCCGTCGTCCACGTAGTGGACGAGGGGGGGGGCGGCAATCGCGTTCGCCACTTCGAGGCCGAAGCGGCTCTGCGGGTCCGGGAACATGAGGAAGATGGGGCTGAAGTTGGCCCGGGTCGCGCGCAGCAGCCGGTAGCGGTCTTCCTTGGCCGCGGTGCGGGTCTGCTCGTGGGGCAGCACGCTCCCCCGGGCCGGATCCTCGGCGAGGAAACGAGCGAGGAGGCCGTAGCGACGGAGCGTCCGTCCCTCCCAGGGGAAGCTCTGCTCGAGCACGTAGAGGCCGGGCACTTCGTCCGGGGTCAGAAGCCCTTCCGCCCGCCAGCGTCCAAACGTCTCCCCCGCCTCCGCGTAGGCGGCCTCGCCCGCCGCGCGGTTCAAGATCAGCCGGACGATGTTGCGAGGATCGCGCGCGTAGAGCTCCGCCTGGTAAGAGGGAGGGATGACGTCATAGGGCGGGGCCAGAACCCGGCTCAGGTCCGCCTGGGGCACGCGGTAGCGGAGGCCGGCGAAGGGCTGGATCTCGGGCAAGGCTCATGTCCTCTCAGAAAGTCGTCAGCTCAGACCGCGCTCGTGTAATCCACCTTGTAGATGAGCCGGGCCATGCCCAGGCGTACGTCGTCGCCCGTCTTCAGGAGTGCGGTCTCCACCCGTTTGCCGTTCACCCAGCAGCCGTTGCGGCTCTGGAGGTCCACGATCGCGAAGCCGTCGGGCGAGCGGTCGATGCGGGCATGAAAGGACGAGGCCTTGGGGTCGGTGATCACGATGTCATTGTTCCGGTGGCGACCGAGGGTGTAGCTGTCCTTTATGAGGGGGAAGGAGGTCTCGACCCCGTCTTTGACCTGGACCAGCCGGCTCACCGTGAGCCGAGTAGCGTTGGCCAGGTAGCGGGCCGCCTGCTTGCTCACGATCTCCTTGGTGTCGTCCTCCTCGACCTTCCGCGCGGGCACGCCCGAGCTGAACTCTACGGAGGGACCGACCACGGCGGGGGGCGGGCCGCCGTCGATCCACTTCTGCGTCCCTCCCCCCTCCACCACGGGAATGGGGGGGGCGAGCACGGGTGCCGGCTCGGGGCGCGGGGGGCCGAGGGCGAGGAAGCGGGCGGCCCGGAGGTGCTGGAGGATCTGGAGGGTGGCCATCTCGTCGGGGTTGCCCACGAGGTGGCAGACCTCGCCCACGCTCCGGCGCCCGTCCACCAGGAAGAGGACCCGCCACTCGTCGGGAAGGAGGTTGACGCTCTGCTTCACGCGCTCGGGGTTGACGAGAGCCTCCACAACCATCTCGCGGTCCGGGAAGGCCGCGGCCATCCGGTCGAGGTCGTTACCGCGCCGCACGCCCTCCATGATGAGGTTCTGAAGGTCCATCTCCAGGGTGACGGCCGTGGCCGGGGGCGGGGTCTTGTCGTAGAAGGTGAACGTCCCCTCCCGCCAGGAAAAGGTGTGGAAGATCACCTCCGAGACCTGGATCTTGAGGAACGAGGCCAGCGCTTCCTCGGTCAGGATCTTCTCCGAGAGCAGGATCTGGCCGATGCGGGCCCCCGCCCGCTGCTTTTGCATCACCCGCTCCACCGTCTGGGCGCTCAACTTGCCAAGGCGCACGAGCGTGTTGCCGAAGCGAAGATCCTCCGCGGTGGAGGTGGCGAAGACCGCCTTGCCCTCGCGGAAAAAGAGCTTCGTCTCCTGCTCGGGCCGCTCCAGGACGAGGACGCCGGTGCGTCCGCCCAGGCCAATGAAGGTCAGAAGGTCGGGGACCTCGAATGCAGCCAGGTTCCCTTCGAGGGTCTTCTCCATAGGGGCGCGGGGTTGGTCGGATTGTAGCACGCGGTCACGGACCGCCTGTGGTACACTGAAAGGGTCTCGCCGCACGGGGCCGTAGCTCTGTCCATCCCTGGCACACCTCCTCGGTCCCGAGGAGGCCAAGGTTGAGCACCTTCAAAGAATTGATCCGTCAGGTCAAGTCCGAGATCCGCGAGGTCTCGGTCGAAGAGGCGCGGGCCCTCGCGGGGGCGGGGGCGGCGGTCCTGGACGTCCGGGAGGCGGACGAGTGGTCGCAGGGCCACCTGCCGGGGGCGATCTTCATCCCCCGCGGGTTCCTTGAGTTGAGGGTCGAGGAAAAGGTCCCCGACAAGTCCCGCGAGGTCGTGGTCTATTGCGCGGGAGGCACGCGCAGCGCGCTCGGGGCCAAGACCCTGGAGCAGCTCGGCTACTCCCGGGTCGCCTCCATGGCCGGCGGATTCACCCGCTGGAAGGAGGCGGGGCTGCCCGTCACGGTGCCCAAGACCCTGAGCGCCGAGCAAAAGAACCGATACAGCCGCCACCTCCTGGTCCCCGAGGTGGGCGAGGCCGGGCAGACGAAGCTGCTCGCCTCCTCCGTCCTGCTGGTGGGGGCGGGGGGCCTGGGCTCCCCCGCCGGGCTCTACCTGGCCGCGGCCGGCGTGGGGACGATCGGGATCGTGGACTCCGACGTCGTGGACCTGACCAACCTCCAGCGCCAGGTCCTCCACACCACGGCCAGCGTGGGCCGGCCCAAGACGGAGTCGGCGGAGGCCACGATCCGCGCCCTGAACCCGGATGTGAAGGTGGTCCGCCACGACCTCCGCCTCGAGGCCAGCAACGTCCTGGAGGTGATGGCGCCCTACGACGTCATCGTGGACGGCTGCGACAACTTCTCCACCAAGTACCTCGTGAACGACGCCGCCGTCCTCACCGGCAAGACCAACGTCTACGGCAGCATCTTCCGCTTCGACGGCCAGGTCTCGACCTTCGTCCCCCGGCAGGGACCCTGCTACCGCTGCCTCTACCCCGAGCCCACCCCCGCGGGGCTGGCCCCCTCCTGCGACGAGGCGGGGGTTTTGGGCGTGCTTCCCGGAGTGGTGGGCTTGATCCAAGCCACGGAGGCCATCAAGGTCATTCTCGGCAAGGGCGAGCTGCTCAGGGGCCGGCTTCTCGCCTACGACGCGCTCGCCATGACCTTCCGGCAGTTCAAGGTGCGCCGCGATCCCCGCTGCGCGGTGTGCGGCGAGGAGCCGACCATCCGCGAGCTCCAGGATCTCGAGTGGTCCTGCCACTTCGAGCCGCGGGGGGAGGCCGTGGCCCGGCCATGACCGTCGCCGCCTCCTCGCCCGCCCGCGTTCTGGGCTCGATCGCGCGCGCCATCGGGAACACGCCTCTCCTTCGCCTGCGCTTCCCCGGGGTGCCCCCGGGCGTGGAGCTATGGGCCAAGTGCGAGTGGTTCAACCCCGGCGGCTCGGTGAAGGACCGCACCGCGCTCTCCCTGGTGAGCGAGGGCGAGCGGACGGGGGCCCTACGCCGGGGGCAGACCATCATCGACTCCTCCTCCGGCAACACCGCGGTCGGCCTCGCTCTCGTGGGGCGGGCCCGGGGCTACCCGGTGGAGTTGGTCATGCCGGAGAGCGCCACCGAGGACCGCAAGCGGCTCTGCCGCGCCTACGGAGCGGAGCTCATCTTCACCCCCGCCTTTTCCGGCTCCGACGGCGCGCTCCTCAAGGTGCGGGAGATGGTGGCCGCGAATCCCGACCGCTACTTCTACGCCGACCAGTACCGCAACCCCGCCAACCCCCTGGCCCACTACCAGACCACGGGCCCGGAGATCTGGGAGCAGACGGAGGGGCGGATCACGCACTTCGTGGCCGGGTTGGGCACCACCGGAACCGTGGTCGGGACGGGCCGCTTCCTGCACGAGCGCAACCCGCGGGTGCGGGTGGTGGCGGTCCAGCCCGACGAGCCCTTGCACGGGCTGGAGGGCCTGAAGCACCTCCCCAGCGCGATCGTGCCTGAGGTCTACGACCCCCGGGTCCCCGACGAGTCGCTCGTGGTATCCACCGAGGACGGCCTCGCCGGTTGCGCGGAGGTCCTCCGCTCGGACGGCATCCTGGTCGGGCATTCGGCGGGGGCCGCGCTCTGGGCCGCGCGGACGGTGGCCCGCACCCAGGGCCAGGGAGTGGTGGTGGCCCTCCTCTGCGACGGCGGCGAGCGCTATCTGGCGGAGCGTCCTTGAGGATCCGCCGGCCCCAGCTGACCGCCATGCTCGAGCATGCGCGCCATGGCTACCCGTTCGAGGTGTGCGGGGTGCTCCTGGGCGAGGGGTCGAGGGTGGCGGCCATCGTCCCCGTGGTCAACCGCGAGACCGAGTCCCCGCGGGTCCGCTACCAGATCGCCCCCGAGGACCTTATTCGTATCCAGCGGGAGGGGCGCGAGCGGGGGGAGGAGATCCTCGGCTACTACCACAGCCACCCCGATCATCCCGCGCGACCCTCCGAGACCGACCGCCGCATTGCCGCCCAGGGCCTTTCCGACGGCGTGATCCACGTGGTGGTGGGCGTGGAGGGGGGTGAACGCGCCACCCCCAGCGCCTGGGTCTTTCGCGACGCCACCCAGGCTTTCGAGGAAGAAGCATTCGAAGTCCAGTAGACAAGGAAGGAAAACATGGCCATCCGCGTGCAGATCCCGTCCCCCCTGCGCTCCCTCACGGGGGGAGCGGAAGAGGTGGAGGTGGAGGCCGCCGACATCGCCGGTCTGATCGAGAGCCTGGAGAGCCGCCACCGGGGGCTGAAGGACCGCCTCTGCGACCCCTCGGGGAATCTCCGCGCCTACGTCCGCCTCTTCCTCAACGATGAAGACGTGCGCTTCCTGGGCGAGCTCGCCGCCCCCCTGAAGGCGGGCGACACCGTGGCCATCGTCCCCGCCATAGCGGGGGGACGCGGCCCTAGTCCCAAGGCGGGCTGAGGCAGGCAGGAGGGAGGCTCAGCGGGCGTCGCGGGGGAGCCGGCGACCGCCCCGGGTAGCGGCCCTCCTCACCGCCCCGCGGGGGGGGCCGACCCAGAGGAGGGCGACGGCCAAGATGAGGGCCGCGATCTCCCAGGGCGCGAGCCAGGTTCCCTCCAGAAAGCCTCGGTTCCAGGCCATGACGCCGAGCCCGAGGAGGGCCAGGGCAGGCAGGAGCGACAGGAGCGAGAGCCAGGCCCGGCCCGCCCCCGCCAGCAGGTTCGGGAGCAGCAGGATCCAGAGCACCGGCAACGGCTGCCGCCAGAAGAGCACGCCGCAAAGCGCGGCCTGCAGGAGCCGGCAGGGCAGGACGAAGCCGCCCGCAGACACGGCCCGCAGGAGCCCGGGCAGCAGGGACAGCGCTCCCAGGACCATGAGCGTCCTCGCCCCCACCACCCGGCCAAAAGCCGCGAACCACACGCTCTCCGCGGCGGGACCGCGGGGGGCGCGGCCGAGGGCTTCGATCACACCCAGCACGCCCGCCCCCATCCGCGCCAGGGCCTCGGCGTCCAGCTTGTCGGCCGTGTCCCCGGCCTGGTGGTAGTAGGGGTAATAGGCGGAGAACGAGGAATCGGACACGAACACCGCGGGCAGGCCGGCCTGGAGGAAAGACAGGTCGTCGCCGTAGTGGTGGGGGGCGCGAAAGGCCCGGACCGTGGGCTGGTAGAGCCAGGAAAGGCGCGGGTCGCCCAGGGGGAGAGGCGTGCCGCCCTCCCGGGCCCCCTCCTGGACCGCCCTCACCAGCCAGGCGGGAGCGATCACCGGACTTCCCGGCCGGAGGGGATCCGGGTAGGCGATGGCGTGGAGGACGGGGCTACCACCCTTCCACCCACACATCTCGATCACGAAGGCCGCCACCAGGTCGCGGCCCGTGCTCCCCAGAGCGCGGATGAAGGCCCGGGAGCCAGGGGCGGGGGTGCGACCCGGGGACCCCGCCTCCTCGCCGTCGAACGACACGAATACCATCGTTCGCGAGCGTGGGCGGGGGGCCAGCGCCCGCGCAGCCTCGATGAGCAGCCCCACTCCGCCCCCGTCGTCGTAGGCCCCGGGGGCCTCGGGGGCGGTGTCGTGGTGGGCGGCGATCACGAGGAACTCCGACCCCGGCGCGCGGAGCACGCCCACCACGTTGGCCCCGCGCGTGCCCTGGCTCTCGAAATCCTCGAGACGCACCTCGCCCAACCCCGCCTCCCGGAACTCCGCCGCCACGTACTCCGCGGCCGCATGGTTTCGCGACGACCCCCAAGGATGGGGGCCGAGGGCGGCCAGGGCGGCGGCGTGGCGTAGAGCGGCCTCCCCGCTCAACGAGGAGGCCAGAAGCAGGGAGGGAAGGAGGGCAGCCATGGGACTGGCGATTATAGGGTCGGAACCGGGGAGGGGCGGGGTCGGGGCTCGGGACCGTGTGCTAGACTTCCTGCCCGTGGCCCGAGAGGTGGGGGTCGGTCTAGCAGCGCTTCTGACGGCCCTGAGCCTGGCCTCCGTGGCCCGGGCGGGCACGGTCCGGGGCCAGGTTGAGCTCCTCGAGAAGGGGGGCCGCAAGGCCAGCGACCTCTCCGAGGTCGTGGTCTACGTCGACGGCGTCCGGGCGCCCCCCCGTTCGGCGCACCCCACCACCACCATAGCCATGAAGGGGAAGAACTTCATCCCCCGGGTGGTCGTGGTCCCGGTGGGGGGCACGGTGGAATTCCCCAACCAGGATTCGGTCTTCCACAATGTCTTCTCGCTCTCGGGCGAGAACCGCTTCGACCTCGACCTCTACAAGCGCCCGAAGAGCGGCTCCTGGACCTTCCAACACCCCGGCCTCGTCCGGATCTACTGCAACATCCACCCCCAGATGAGCGCGGTGGTCCTCGTCCGCGACAACCCCTACTTCACCCGGCCCGGGCCAGACGGCGCCTTCGTCATCGAGGAGGTGCCCGCGGGCCAGTACACCCTGCGGGCCTGGCACGAGCGGGCGGGCGACGTCGCGCTGGAGCTCACGGTGCCCGCCCAGGGCGAGGTCACGGGCCGGATCACCCTCGACGGATCCAAGTACAAGCGGGAGGCGCACAAGAACAAATTCGGCCAGGACTACCCCGCCCCCAGCCACGAGACGTACTGAGCGAGGTCGCTGCTCGATGGGGCTCACCCAGAAAATCCTCCTCTTTACCGGCGTCCTCGTGGTGGCCCTGGTCGTGACCAGCCTCGCCTTCACGACCTTCCAGGCCGAGCGCCTGGCCAACGAGAGCATCACCCGCGCCCTCCAGGAGACCCACCAGGTCTGGGAGACCTTTCAGGCCGACCGCTACAACAAGCTCAAGCTGGGGTTGAGGGTGCTCGGCAACGACTCCCCCTTCAAAGCGGCGTGCGAGACCAACGATCCCGCCACCGTGTACGACATGCTCCAGGAGCGGGGCAAGGACCTGGGAGCAGATTTCTTCGTGGCCACCGACCCCGGAGGGCGGGTCATCGCGCGCAGCGACCGCCCGGGGGCGGAAGGCGAGAACCTGGCTTCAGACCCGATCGTGCAGAAGCCTCTGGAGGGGGTGGAGTCCGCCACCGTCTGGCGGCAGGGGGACAAGCTCTACCACGCGGTCTCCGTGCCCATGGCCTTCGCGGGCAAGCTGGTAGGCGTGCTGGTGGCCGGCTACGCCATCAATGAGGCCCTCGCCAACCAGCTCCGCATACTCACCCACAGCGAGGTGGCCTTCGTGGTCGAGCCGCCGGACGGGCCGCCGCAGCTCTCCGTCTCCTCGCTGGGCCCGGAGGAGGCGGCGTTGCGCGCCGTGCTGGGCCGCCCCGAACTGCGGACCGAGGGCAAGGAGCCCTTCCAGGTGGAGCTGGCCGGGGAGCGCCACGTCGGCATCCGCGTCCCCTTGAAATCGGCCTCCGGGGCCACGGTGGGCTCGATGGTGGCCCTGCGCAGCATGGCCGAGGAGACGGCCTCCTTCCGCCAGTTTCGAAGCAGCCTGGTCCTGGTCTCGCTCGTGGTGACCGCCCTGGGCCTGGGGCTGGCCTACCTGGCCGCCTCAAGCATCTCGGGCCCCGTGCGCCGGCTCGTGGACCTGGTGGAGCAGGCCCGGAACGGCTCCTACTCGGGGGTGGTGTCCGTGGACACCCACGACGAGATCGGCGTGCTCGCCCGCGCCTTCAGCGCCCTCCTCTCCGAGCTCAAGGAGAAGGAGCAGATGATCGGCTTTCTACGGGAGGGGATGACGCTCCTCAAGAGGGGCGGCAACTTGCCACTCGATCCCGGAGCGACGGAGTCGGGCACCGGCGCCACGGTCGCCCTCAGCAGCGTCGCCGCCGCGGCCGCCCTGACGATCGGGCGGGGATTCGCGGGGCGCTACGAGATCCTGGGCGCGGTGGGGCAGGGGGGCATGGGTGTGGTCTACCGCGCGCGCGACCGGCAGCTCGACGAGGTGGTGGCCCTCAAGGTCCTGCGCCTGGACGTCCTCCGCGAGGACGCCACCCTGCTCGACCGCTTCAAGCTGGAGATCAAGCTGGCCCGCAAGATCACCCACCGCAACGTGCTCCGGACCCACGACTTCGGCGAGGCCGACGGCATCTCCTACATCTCCATGGAGTACCTGGAGGGAGTCACCCTCAAGGACCTCATTCGGAGCAAAGGCCCGTTGCCGCTGCAGATCGGCCTCTCCATCGCCAAGCAGATGTGTCACGGACTGGAAGCGGCCCACCTCCAGGGCGTCGTGCACCGCGACATCAAGCCGCAGAACGTGCTCATCCTGCCCGAGACGGGCGAGCTCAAGATCATGGACTTCGGGGTCGCGCGCATCTCGGAGGTGAAGAGCGATGCCTCGGGCCTCACCGCGGCGGGGGCGGTGGTGGGCACGCCCGATTACATGCCCCCCGAGCAGGTCCAGGGGCAGCCGGCTGACTTCCGTTCCGACATCTACTCCCTGGGTGTTGTTCTCTTCGAGGTCTTCACCGGCGCGCTGCCCTTCACGGGCGATACGGTGGTGGGAATCATGCTCGGCCACATTCAGACCGCGCCTCCCCCGCCCCGCACGTTGAACCCGCGGCTGGCCCCGGCTCTGGAGGCCCTGATCCTCCGCTGCATGGAAAAGAGCCCGGCCCGCCGGTACGCGAAGGTGGGCGACATACTTGCGGACCTGGCCAGCATCTCGTCGAGCGTCGAAGCCGCCTGACGAGACCCCGCTCCCCCGTCGGGGCTACCCTCCAACCGCCTCTTGGAGCCCGCGCGGATGTCCGAGGATTTGCCCGGGACCCGCCCGTTCCTTGGGTGCGAACGATCTCTTTGCCCAGCCGGCAGCTCGGGTCGCTGCGCATGGCTCACTTCATGTCAATGCCGTGTGGCCGCGCGGGCCCGGTGGGAACGCTGCGTTGAAATCCACATCAAAACGCGGATCCAATTCCAAGTGATCTTTGAAAACCTTGATCACGTGTACGTGGTGGTCGCCTTCAAAATGGATTTTCCCGAAGTCGTCCTCATTGAGGAAGTAGTCGGTGACCACCAACCGCTTATCGTCGTCCGTGAGCGCAGTGTCGTGCGGGCCGGCGTTCTCGCCCAGGTTGACAATTGATGACGGCAAGAAAGTTTCAGGGGCCAGGCGGGCCTGGTCGCCTGCCCACACGTGCAGAGTCTTGGCCCGCTTGGTGCGGTCGCCGTCGCCGAATTCATCGTCACGGGCGAGCCCAGTGCCGGCGAGGGCCAGAACGAGCAGAACCAACGTCGATACCAGGGATACAGCATGCCGTCTGCAATTCGCTTTCATCTTAGTCCTTTAGCTACTCCGGACCAGTTTCCGGGGCACGACGCCCTCGGGCGCCCGTAGAGAGCTCTCCCTACAGAGGAGGCGGAATCGTCACCCCCACTAGTCCCGCCCGATTGATGGCCTCTTGAATCAGGCCGCTGTGTTTGGCCCTCTCGACGAACCCATTGAGGTAGCCGAGGGCAGCCGGACTGTTCGGACTGACGTTGATGCCGAGATAAAACGTCGCGAAGTCGTCGGGTAGGACACGGCCGGACGGCATTTGCGCAAGAAAACCGAACTCCGTGTCGCGGGCGCCCGCGAAGGCCTGAACGGCGCCCTGCCGCAAGGCCCCGAGGGCCTCGGGCACGGTTGGGAATCGCAAGAGCACGGCCGACCGCAGGTGCGTGGTCAGGTACAGATCGGGGGAATTGCCTTGGGCGACCGACACGCGGACGCCCGGGCGGTCCACATCGCCCACCGCCTGGAACGGCGAACCCGCGGGAACGAGGTAGCTATTCTCCACCCCGATGTGGGGGTGCGCGGTGGCGAGGTTCGGAGCCGAGGCCGTGAATCCCAGGACCCATTCCCTTTGATCGAACCCCCGCAGGAGCGGCGGAATCCCGCTGTAGGCGATGAATGCCACATCGGCCTCCAGATCGGCCGCGATCACACAGGCGAGGTCAATGGCCACGCCATGGAGGGTGCCGGAGCCGTCGCGGCTCGCGTTGTTGGGGTTCCCATAGTTCACGCCCACGCGCAGGATGCCGTCGGGCGCGAGTTGGGCGAGGTAAGCGGGCGGGTGTGGGTTGCCGCGGCGGACCCGGGCGGTGTCGGATCCATGAATGGTGCATTGCGCGTTCCGTGAGATGACTTGGGTCGCCGCCTGACCAACCGGGTCGGGCGCCACCGGACTGACCGACGGGTGCGTGCCGCAGGCCGCGGTCGCGCAAACGGCGACGACAATCGCGGTGATGACGACGCGGTTCTTGTGGTGCATGGCAGATCTCCTTTCGAGTTCGATCTGTGCGCAATGTCGGCCGGATCGGCGTGCTCCGCCATGGACGGGATCTCATCCCGCTCCGATTTGAGGCTGACCCAGTAAGTCGTTGTGGGGGCAGGAGAACACGTAGCGACCGATCCCTCCGGCGCGCGGTGCTACACTCCCCCCGGTGACAGGAGTGGACACCCACGCCCGCGCGCGCTTCGGCACCTTCGAGCTCGATCGGCGGACAGGAGAACTCCGGAAGGACGGGCGCAAGGTCAAGCTTCAGGAGCAGCCGTTCCGGATCCTGGAGCTCCTGCTCGCGGATCCCGGCGAGGTTGTCACCCGGGAACAGCTGCGCACGACGGTCTGGCCCGCCGACACCTTCGTCGATTTCGACGACGGCCTGAACAGCGCTATAAGGAAGCTCCGCCAGGCCCTCGACGACTCGGCGGAGAACCCCCGCTTCGTCGAGACCCTCCCCAAACGCGGCTATCGATTCATCGCTCCCCTTGCCGTGGAGTCGGGGAGAGGGGAGGAATCAGAGCCGCCCGCGCGCGACCCGATGCACGCGTGGCTGCCTGCACCCTGGACCAGACTCCTGGTGGGCCTCGCCGTGCTGGCCGTGGTCGCCGCGTCCGCGGCCATCTGGTGGCCCCAACTCCAGGGGTCTCGGCCCGTGCGCTCGATCGCCGTGCTACCCCTCGAGAATCTCTCCCGCGATCCCGATCAGGAATACTTCGCGGACGGCATGACCGACGAGCTCATCACCAACCTCGCGCAGATTCCGTCCCTTCGAGTGCTGTCCCGCAGCGCGACGATGCCGTACAAACGGGCCCGGAAATCCGTGCGGGAGATCGCGCACGACTTGAACGTGGATGCGGTTGTCGAGGGCTCCGTGCTGCGGTCTGGAAGCGAAGTGAGGATCACCGCCCAGCTCATTCAGGGCGCCACCGATCACCATCTCTGGGCGCAGTCCTATGAGCGGGACGCCCGCGAGGTATTGACCCTGCAGCGAGAGGTTGCGGACGCCATCGCGCAGCAGGTACGGGCCCGCACCGTACGGTCTTCGCCGACGGCACCACCGTCCGCCCTCCGCTCGGTCAATCCCCAGGCGCACGAGTGGTACCTGCTGGGCCGGTACCACTCCAGCAAGCGCGACGGGGAGGCCCTCGACCGTTCCATCGAGTGCTTCGAGAAGGCGATTGCGATGGAACCCGGATTCGCGCCCGCCTACGCGGGCCTGGCCGGCGCCTATCGCGATCGCGACATTTGGGCCGGATTGGGCATCGGCACCCACGCCTCGGAGGTGCGGGCAGCCGCGCTCAAGGCGCTCGAGCTGGATGACACGCTGGCCGAGGCCCACTACGAGTTGGGCGCAGTGCGCTTCCAGTACGATTGGGATTGGCCCGGCACGGAAGCCGAGTACCGGCGAGCTCTCGAGTTGAACCCAAACCTGGCCGCCGCCCACTCGGGCTATGCATTTTTGTTTCAATCGCTGCGACGCCACGCGGAAGCAATCGCAGCGGCAAAGCGGGCCACGGAGCTCGATCCGCTCTCGCCCACGGCCATCAGCGACGAAGGCCGTATGTACTACCGGGCTCGACAGTACGACCGAGCCATCGAGCGGTATCAGCGCGCGCTCGAGTTCGATGCGACGTTTCGACCCGCGTTGAGCCGCCTCGCGGAGGCGTATGCGCAGTCGGGGCGGTACGCGGAGTCGCTGGCCACCCTGGACAAGCTGCGACTGGTGCACGGACCCCGCGAGCCCCTGGCCCGGCCGCTGGGTCGCCTCTACTCCGTGATGGGCCGCAAAGCGGAGGCGCTGGCGATCGCGCATCAGATTGAGGCAGAGGGTGCGGCGGGCGGCGAGCCGTTTGCCCTGGCCGTGATCTACAGCGGGCTCGGCGACTACGATCGCGCCATGGCCCACGTCGAGCGCGGGGTGGCGGCGCGATCCATGCTCCCGTTCACGCTCGTGGATCCGATGCTGGATCCGCTGCAGGCCCTTCCGCGGTTCAAGGCGCTGCTCACCAAGATGAACCTGCCTACGGACGACGCCGCCCGCTAGAGGTCGTAGGGGTGGGGGCGGGGGTCAGACCGACGCCGTCGTCAGCTGCTCGCTGAGAGCGGCCAGAGCCCGGTTCAGCTCCCCGGGCACACGATCTCCGAACTGGTCAAAGAAGGCCCGGAGCTGGGGCACCTCGGCCGCCCACTCCGATCGGTCCACCCGGAGCAGCGCTTGGCGCTTGGGGGCGGACAGATCGAGTCCGTCCCAGTTGAGGGCGGCGGCGGCAGGAACGAGGCCCACGGGGGTGTCCGTGGCGGCACCCGTGCCCTTCACCCGCTCAATCATCCAGAGGAGGACCCGGAGGTTCTGGCCGAAGCCCGGCCAGAGGAGCCGCCCATCGTCCCCGGTTCGGAACCAGTTGACTTGGAAGATGGCGGGCGGCCGTCGCAGCTGCGCCCCCATGTGCAGCCAGTGGCGGAAATAGTCGGCCATGTTGTAGCCGCAGAAGGGGAGCATGGCCATCGGATCGCGGCGCACCACGCCCACCTTGCCGGTGGCCGCAGCCGTCGTCTCCGAGCCCAAGGTAGCGCCCAGGAAGACGCCGTGCGCCCAGTCCCGGCTCTGGATGACGAGGGGTGTCACCCTCGCCCGGCGACCACCAAAGACGATGGCGGAGAGGGGAACCCCGCCCGGATCCTCCCAGCGAGGGGAGATGCTCGGGCACTGGCGGGCGGCTACCGTGAAGCGAGAGTTGGGGTGGGCGGCCTTGCCGCTCCCGTCCCACCTCTTTCCCTGCCAATCGATGAGATCGGCGGGCGGGCTCTTGTCCTTGCCTTCCCACCAGGGGATGCCGTCCGGCGTCACCGCCACGTTGGTGAAGATGGTGTCGTGGGTGATCGTGGCCATGGCGTTGGGGTTGGTGTCGGGGCCGGTGCCGGGCACCACCCCGAAGAAGCCGGCCTCCGGGTTCACCGCCCAAAGCCGCCCGTCCTCGCCCGGGCGCAGCCAGGCGATGTCGTCTCCTACCGTGCGCACGCGGTAGCCCTGGGCCTCGAAGGGCGAAACCAGCATGGCCAGGTTCGTCTTGCCGCAGGCGGAGGGGAAAGCGGCAGCGACGTAGTGGGTCTCGCCGTCCGGGAGGGTCAGCTCCAGGATCAGCATGTGCTCCGCCAGCCACCCCTGGTCACGGGCCAGCCTGCTGGCGATGCGCAGGGCGAAGCATTTCTTGCCCAGGAGGGCGTTACCGCCGTAGCCGGAGCCCACACTCCAGATCAGCCGCTCCTCCGGGAAGTGGACGATGTACCGCCGATCAATGGAGAGGTCGCCCGTGGAGTGCAGCCCGGGCACGAAGTCCTCGCTCCCTCCGAGCTGGTCGAGGGCGACCCTGCCCATGCGGGTCATGATCTCCATGTTGGCCACAACGTAGGGGCTGTCCGTGACCTCGATGCCCACCTTGCTGAATGACGAACCGGGGGGGGCCATGAGGTAGGGGACCACGTACATGGTCCGGCCCTTCATCACCCCCGAAAACAGCGGCCCCACCCGTTTGCGGGCCTCATCCGGCGCCATCCAGTTGTTGGTGGGACCGGCGTCCTCCCGGGTGCGGCTGGCGATGAAGGTGAGGTGCTCGGTGCGGGCCACGTCCGAGGGATGGCTGCGGTGAAGGGTGCAGCCCGGGGCCTTCTGGGGATGCAGGCGGATGAGGGTCCCGTCCGCGAGCATTCCCTCCCGGAGGCGCTCTTTCTCCGCCCCCGATCCGTCGCACCAGACGACGCGGTCCGGTCGCACCGTCCCCGCGACCTCCTCGACCCAACGCTCGGCTGGTGTCATCCCGGGACCTCGCGGCTTTGGCTGCCGCAACCCCCAACGGCGGAGAATCAAATTCTAGGGTCGCCTCGCGCGGGGTGTCAAACGCGCGGCGGAGGGCCTGGCTCGCCACCGGAATCGGTGGCCCCGGGGGCCGGGGAAGCCTGCAGGTAGCGGCTGGGTAGGGCGTGGCCGAGGCGTCCGGCCAGGGCCCGCGAGGCGGCGGCCACCCCCTCGATGTCGACGCCGGTCTCGATCCCCATCCCCCGGAGCATGTAGAGCAGGTCCTCGGTGGCGAGGTTGCCGCTGGCCCCCGGCGCGTAAGGGCAGCCCCCGAGGCCGCCCGCCGAGCTGTCCACGATGGCAATCCCCTCCTGGAGCGCGGCCAGCACATTGGCGAGCGCGGTGCCCCGGGTGTCGTGGAGGTGCACGGCCAAGGCGGAGCCGGGCAGCGCCTCAGAGAGACAACCCATCAGCGCCGAGACCTGGGAGGGAACGGCCACCCCGATGGTGTCCCCGATCGAGATCTCGTGGCACCCGGCGTCGAGGAGGCGACGCGCGACGTCCAGGACCTTGGCCGGCGGCACCGGACCTTCGTAAGGGCAGCCGAAGCAGGTCGACACGTAGCCCCGCACCCACATCCCCTCCGCCCTTGCCTCGGGGAGGAACTGGGCGAAGCGCGCGAACGACTCGTCGATGGTGGCGTTGATGTTCTTCTGGTTGAAGGTCTCGCTGGCCGCGGTGAAGATGGCGATCTCGCGCACTCCCGCCTGCCGCGCCCGTTCGAAGCCCTGGCGGTTGGGAACGAGCACCGGGATACGGGCCTTGGCCTGGGGGGCCACCCGCCGGAAGACCTCGTCGGAGCCCGCCATCTGAGGCACCCAGCGGGGAGAAACGAAGGCCCCCACCTCCACCACCTTCAGACCCGCCGCCAGGAGCCGGATACAGAAGGCGACCCGTTCCTCCACGGTCAAGGGCGTGGCCTCGTTCTGGAGCCCGTCGCGGGGCCCCACCTCCACCACCGTCACGCGCGGGGGCAGCCTCACTCGATCTCCACCAGCACCACCCCCGGGCTCACCATGTCTCCCACCGTCACCGCCAACGAGCGGACGGTTCCGTCCCGTGGCGCCCGAAGGGTGTTCTCCATCTTCATGGCCTCGACCACCAGCACCCCGTCCCCCCGGTGCACGGCCTGGCCGGGGGCCACCATCACCGCGATGACCTTCCCCGGCATGGGTGCCTCGAGCGCGCCCCCCGCCAGCCGCGGCCCAACCGGGCTGCCCTCCGCCTCTTCCCGCAAGCGGTAGACGACACCCCTCCAGGATAGGTGGATCTCGCTCCCGCCACGGACGCAATGGAAGGTCTCCACCCGCGTCCCTTCCCGAAGCACGTAGGTGCCGGGGACCACCTCCGTGACCGCGAGGGAGAAGGAAGCGCGTCCCACCTGGACCTCGAGGCCGTCCGCACCCTCCCGCACGGTCACGTCGCGCCGCTCCTCCCCGCAGCGGAGGCGCACGTCAGCGCTCCCCCAGCCGCCAGGGGCCGAGGGAAGCCCAGGGGTCTGGCGCCTGCCCGCGGGGCAGAGCCCCCGCTCGGAGATGGAGCGCGGCCGCGAGCGCGGCCAGGGCCTCGTCGGGCGGGGAGGGCGGCGGCGGGGGCACCCCGAGGTGCTCCTCGATGAACCCGGTGTGGAGCTCACCGCTTCGGAACGCCGGGTGGTCCAGGATGGCCTGCAGGCGGGGGAGGTTGGTGACCACGCCGAGGACGGCCGTGCGGCGTAGGGCGTCCGCCATTCGCTCGATGGACTCCGCGCGGACGCGGCCCCGGGTCACGAGCTTGGCCAGAAGGGGGTCGTAGTGGACGGTCACCTCGGCGCCCACGTCGAGGCCGGAATCGACACGCACGCCCGGGCCTTCGGGCCAGGCCAGGTGCAGGATTCGCCCCGGCGAGGGCAGGTCGCCATGCTCGGGGTCCTCGGCATAGAGCCGGCACTCCAGGGCGTGGCCGCGCCCCCCGACTCCATCCGGCCCGAAGGGCAGCTCCCACCCCGCCGCGATTTCGATCTGCGCGCGCACCAGATCCAGGCCCGTCACCGCCTCCGTGACCGGATGCTCCACCTGCAGCCGCGTGTTCATCTCCAGGAAATGGAATCGACCCCCGGCGTCGAGCAGGAACTCCACCGTCCCCGCATTGACGTAGCCCGCGGCGCGGGCCGCCGCCACCCCCGCCGCGCACAGCGAGGCGCGCACGCTGGGGGTGAGGGCGGGGCTGGGCGTCTCCTCGACGACCTTCTGGTGCCGCCTCTGGATCGAGCACTCGCGCTCCCCGAGGTGGACGACGCTCCCGTGGGCGTCGGCCAGAACCTGCACCTCCAGGTGGCGGGGGCGCTCCAGGAAGCGCTCCAGGACCACGGCGTCGTCGCCGAAAGCCGCGCGCGCCTCGCGGCGGGAGGCCGCGAGGGCAGGCGGGAAATCCTCCGCCCTACCGACCACGTGCATCCCCTTGCCCCCGCCGCCCCGCGAAGGCTTGATCATCACCGGCCAGCCGATGCGGGTGGCTTCGGCGAGCAGGGTCCCGTCCTGCTGGTCGTCGCCGTCGTAGCCCGGCACCACCGAGACTCCGGCCGCGGCCATCAGCCGGCGGGCCCCCCTCTTGTCCCCCATCCGCCGATGCACGGCCGCCGGGGGTCCGATGAAGGTGAGGCCCGCGGCCTTGACCGCTTCCGCAAAATCACCATTCTGGCTGAGGAAGCCGTAGCCGGGATGGAGCGCGTCGGCCCCCGTGACCCGGGCCGCGGCCAGGATGGCGGGGATGGAGAGGTAGGAGCGCTCGGCCTCCGCCGGCCCCAAGAGGACGGCCTCGTCCGCCTCCCGTACGTGCCGGGCCCCCCGCTCCACCTCCGAGTAGACGGCCACGGTAGGGATGCCCAGGACCCGACAGGTGCGAGCGACGCGCACGGCAATCTCGCCGCGGTTCGCGATCAGGATCTTGCGGAACGGGGCCATAGCCCATGGTACCGTCATCCGCCGGTACGCGCCCTTCCCGGGGTGCCTCGGGAAGCGCGCGCCCCCCGAGGGGCAGCTAGGGCAGGGCGAAGCGGCCGATCCAGCGGTTGTCGAGGGTCCCCAGGTAGAGGCTTCCTTCGTGCTCCCGGGCAGTGGTGATCTGCCGGACCCGCCGACCCCCGGGATCCTGGAAGCTGCGGATCAGATGGCCTTCCGCGTCTAGCTCCACCACGAGGCCGTAGGGAGCGGGCTTCGGCCAGGTGAACCTCGGCAACTTTGCGAGGAGGCTTTTCGCCCAGGGGTGGGGGTGGAGGGCGTCCATGAGGTCGTTGCGCACGGTGAAGAGAGCGACCCAGAAGGTGCCGCGGGGGGAGCGGTCCAGGTTGTCCGGGAACCCGGGCAGGCCCTCCGCGAACGTGTCCGCGGTGCCCGCACGGGCGCCCCGGAGCCAGTAGCGTGTGATTCGATAGCGGTAGGTCTCGTTGACGAGGACGAAGCTCTCGTCCCGCGCGAGGGAGACGCCGTTGGCGAAATAGAGGCCGCGCAGGAGGACCCGGGTCTGTTTCGAAACGGGGTCGTAGCGCAGGAGGCGACCGTACGGCCGGGACTCGAGCAGGTCGTAGAGGTACTCGCTTTGGCCAAACCTGGAGCTCGAATCGGAGAAGTAGATGGTGCCGTCGGCCGCAATGTCCAGGTTGTTCGTGAAGCGGAAGGGAATGCCCTCGGCCTCGGTGGCGAGCACGTTCACGCGGCCCTCAGGATCGATGGCGAGGAGCCCGCGGTCCGAATCGCAGACCACGAGGTTCTGGGCAGGGTCGAAGCGGAGGCCCAGAGGCCGGCCGCCCGTGACCGCGAATTCCTCGGGGGAATCGTCGGGCAGGCGGAGGCGCAGGAGCGTGCCATCCGCGGTGCCCGTGTAGAGCCGGCCCTGGCTGTCGAAGGCCAGATCCTCGGGGCCATGGACCTGGCCCTCGGCCAGGAGTTTCGCAGTGGCGAGGGCGTCGTTGGGTGCTAGAGGACCCGCGAGACGGGGCTTGGGGGGTGGGGCGTAAGCGACGGGTGAGATGGGCGCGGGAAGGGACAGGAGAAGGAGGAGGCCCAGCCCCAGGAGGGCGGCCGCACCCCCGAGAAGACGCCGCCCCAACCTACTTCACCCAGGATGGCTTGCGCTTCTCGAGGAAGGCGCGCATGCCCTCTTGACCCTCGGGGGAGACCCGGAGGTCGGCAATGCGCTCCACGGTGTAGCGCTGGACCTCCTCCACGCGTTTCCAGGCCACCTCGCGGATGAGAGCCTTGGCCTCCGCCACCGCGCGGGGCCCGGCCTGGAGCAGCTCCTGGACGCGCCCCTCGACGGCGGCGTCGAGGTCCTCCGGGGGGACGGCGGCGCGAACGAGGCCGATCTCCGCCGCCCGCACCGCCTCGAAGCGCTCCCCGGTCAGAAACAGCTCACGCGCGGCCGACTCCCCGATCTTGCTGATCACGTAGGGCGAGATCACCGCGGGAACGATCCCGAGCCGCACCTCGGTGAACCCGAACTGCGTGCCCAGGGCGGCCACCGGGATGTCGCAGGCCGCGACCAGGCCGGAGCCGCCCCCCAGGGCGGCACCCTGCACGCGGGCCACGATTGGCTTGGGCGAGTTGTAAACGGTGAAGAAGAGGTCGGCCAAGGCCTGGGCCTCGCGCAGGTTCTCCTCGCGCGTGAATGCGGCGGCCGCCTTCATCCATTGCAGGTCGCCCCCGGCGCAGAAGGAGGGCCCTCGGCCCCCGAGCACGACGACCCGGACCTCGTCCAGAGATCCCAGATCGAAGAGCGTCTTTCGCAGCTCCGTGACCATGAGCCCGTCGAACGCGTTCCGGGTCTCGGGTCGGTTCAGCCAGACGCGGGCCACGGGTCCGTCCAGCTCCAGCTGCAGGCGTTCCAGTTCCACGTCTCGTCCTCCGGCCGGCGAGGGAGCGGAGTATGACATGCCATCCGCACGGGGGCCAACCGGGCCACAGTGGGGTCAGGATGCATGGGCGTTTCGGGAACCGCTTCTCGCCCCGCAGTCTGCGTCACCCCGGCGCGGGCCCCGGGAGCAGATCCCCAGTCACCCCCATCCTGCTCTAGGCAAGTTCCCGAACACTGCCACCTGAGTTCCTTCTTCCGGCCCAGGTAGTGCTCGGTCGTCTGGACGGTGGAGTGGCGTAAGAGAAATTGGTTCCCGGCCGTGGCCGGCGGCCAAAAGATGCTTGTCGAGCTTGCTTTGGGAGGATTTATGGCACGGGCCAAGCTGTCGAAGACATTTGCTGCAAAACTCCAGAAGAGTAGGAACAAGGGCGGGTGGACGTATGTGGTCATGCCCGGCTCGGTCGAGTTCTTCGGGACGAGGGGACTGGTGAAGGTCCGCGGCACTATTGACGGGCACCCCTTCCGGAGCTCGTTCATGGCCATGGGTGATGGCACGCACAAGCTGCCCGTAAGGGCCGCAATTCGCGAGGCCATTGGTAAACACGAGGGCGATCGTGTCACTGTGCGTTTGCAGGAGCGGCTTCAATAAGTAGGGTTGGGCTATACCCGACCCCCTATGATCCCGCTCGATCGAGCCCGGAGGAGTCCATGATCCCTGTTGTGCTGGTCGCGCTGCTCGCCACCTCAGCGTCGGCACCTCCCTTCTCTGCGCAGGCGGACCCCGAGCTCACGGCGCGCCTAGAGCGCTCACGCAGTGCCCACGGCATTCCGGGCATGGGCGCCTTGGTCCTTCGTGGAGACCGAATCACGATCGCGGTGGCGGGCAAGCGGCGCGCCGATGGGGACGCCCCTCTCGTGGCCGCGGACACCTTCCATTTGGGCTCCGACACCAAGGGCATGACCGCGTCGGTCGTGGCGCGGCTTGTGGAAAGGGGTCGACTGCACTGGGACGAGACGCTGGCGGAGGCGCTTCCGGAGCTGGCGCCGAGGATGGATCCGGGATTCAAGGTCGTCACCCTGGACATGCTGATGAGGCACGTGGCCGGTCTGCCCACGGGCGACGCGTTCACCCCAGAGTTCACGGCCGGGTTCGACGACGAGCATTGGCCGATCGCCAAGCAACGCAGCTGGATGGCGGAGCGGTTTCTGTCGCGTCCGCCCAAGGAGACACCGGGCACTCGCTTCGCGTACTCGAACTACGGGTATCTGATCCTCGGCCACGTGGTCGAGCACGCCAGCGGCCAGACCTGGGAGGAGCTGATCCGCGAGGACGTCTTCGCTCCTCTCGCCATGACCGGCTGCGGGTTCGGCCCGACCGCGACGTCCGTACACCCCGAGGGGAACTGGGCTCACGACGTGAAGAACGGTGCATACGTGCCAACCGAGGAGGACAATCCGCCGCTGATCGGCCCCGCCGGCACCGTCCACTGCCGGCTCGTCGACTGGGCCCGGTTCGCGGCCGCGCACGCGGGCTTAGGTCCCCCCGGGTGGCTGACGGAGGCCTCGCTCGCCTATCTTCACGCGCCGAAGGGTTTCGAAGGCGTACCGCCCGACAAGGCCATCGCGCTGGGCTGGGGCGTGACGCGCACCCAGCCGCCGCGCCTCACTCACGCCGGCAGCAACGGCTACAACCACGCGGAGATCGTGGTGATCCCGCAATTGCACGCGGCAGTGCTGGTCACGTGCAACGCGGGCGACGAACGGGCCCGGGCCGCGGCGAAGGAAGTGCTCGATGCGCTCGTCGAGGGGATCGGGGTGTCGAGCGAAGGCCATG
>DATMML010000118.1 GCA_035570235.1 Vicinamibacteria bacterium
TCCCCGCGAGCCCCTCTTGGCACGGGAGAGATCCCGACTCCGCCTCTTGAGCTGTTTCAGCCTCCTTTCCAAGTACCGGGGCGGCGCGACCTTGGTACCGTCGTCAAAGGTGACGGCCGCAGAGAGCCCCGCATCCAAACCTACTACACGATCGACCGTGGGGAGGGGTATGGTCTCCCGATCCATGGCCATGGACACGAAGTATCGCCCCGCCCCGTCGCGCTTTACGGTCACCATCTTCGGTCGCCCAGGGGGTACCCGAGACCAGACGAGCTTCACGCCCCCGAGGCGGGGCAGGACCAGGCGCGACCCCGCGACATAGGAATTCTTGAGTCGTTTATCGAGCTGATAGCGGACTGCCTGCTCCCCGCGCCGCTTCTTGAAGCGCGGGTAGCGGGCCCGCTTGGCATAGAAAGCCTTAAAGGCCCGGTCCAGGTCCCGAAGCGACTGGGTGAGCACGTAGCTCGAAACTTCCTTTAGCCAGGGCACCTCGCCCTGCTTCAGCTTGGTCACTTGGCGAGAGAAATCCACACCGGTGACCCGCTCCTGCCGCTCGCGCCAGGCCCGGGAGATCGTTTCCAGGCCACGGTTATAGACCCAGCGCGCGGCCCCGAACTCCCGGGCCAGCCGGCGCTGCTGCCGCGGCGTCGGGTACGCCCGGAACCGGTAGGCGCAAATCGCCACTCTCGTGCTCAGCCTTCATCAAGAGGGCGCACCGGGCCTCTGCTCTCCCAACCGGCCCGGGCGCGTCCCTCGCCAACTCCGAAGCATTACACTAGAGGTGGTCAGGCGAGGTCCGAGGAATAGTGCCGAGGAGCAGGCTGGCCCGCTAGCTCAGGCGTCAACCGCAAGTGCGGCGCGCTTTTGGACGCCGGCGGCACCGGGGATCCCCAACGCGGAGATCGCGGGGCTCACCACTGTCCCGATCGCGGAGAGCTCTATGCGGCCACCCACGGTCGAAGCGCCTGCTCGCTGGCTGATTCAGCGACGGGGGCCCGGGCGGGGTGGTGCGGGCGGGCCCTGTGTTTGCTTTTGAGCGGCTGAGCTCGAGACGGGGCTCGCCCTCGCCGACTCGCTTGGGCGGCGGCGGTGGGTACCCGAATAGGTCGCTCAGAAGGAGCGTCCTGTTCTTTGGGGCCATGACCCGTTGAACCCGAGACTGTACCGAACTACATTGGTGGCGAGATGATTCCCGGACGCCTCGCGGTGGCCATATGACAAGGATGGGTTCGAAGCGCCCGCGATCGAGGTCGGGGTCGGGCGCGCTTGTGGTTCAGCGCGTGCAGACGGGGGTCCGGATGGAGAAGCGGATCCTCAAGGTCTTGAAGGCGCTGGCGGAACTGCATGACATCACCCTGGGGGACCTCCTGGAGGGCATTGTTCTTCACTCCTTCGAGGGCAAGCAGCCCTTCCAAGCGGAGAATTTGCGCACGATCCAGAAGCTCAAGCAGATCTATCGCCTGGACCTCGATGCTTCAGCGAGCCACAGGATGGCGGAAGCTAGAGGCGGCGGGGGCGGGCGGGAAAAGGGAGGGCGTCAAGGTCGATCCACGGTCATTCCTGAGTGACAAGGGCTCGGCCCGCGGGTGATAATCCTCCTGTGCGTGCCGAGACCTTCGACCGCGTGCGTGGCATCATCGCCCGCTTCCGGAGCCTCCCCCTTGAAAAGGTGAGCGAGGATTCGCGACTCCAGGAAGACTTGGAGCTTGACTCGCTAGACGCTCTCGACCTGATTTTCGAGATCGAGGAGGAGTTCAAGGTCTCGGTGCCGGATGATCGGGTCAGCGAGTTCCGGACGGTGCGGGCGGTCTGCGACGGCATCGAGGCGCTACAGAACACGGCCGCTCCTGCCCGCTGAACGGGGACGGTGGCCGTGATGTCAGGCCAGCGGGTAGTCGTGACCGGCCTCGGCCAAGTCTCGTCGCTGGGCTGCGACCTCACCTCCTTCGCGGAGCGGGTGTTCACGGGACGTCCCGGGGTCGAGCGACTGCAAGGCCTTGACGCTCCCGGCCTTGAGGACCCCATCGGTGCCTCCGTTTCCGGGTTCGAACCCGGAACCTGGCTGCCCGCACGCGTCCTGGCGACCACGTCGCGGGTTGCTCAGTACGCCTGTGCGGCGGCGACACAGGCCCTTGCGGCGTCGGGTCTGACGCCGTCGCAGCGCTCCCGGGGCGGAGTGTTCGTGGGCTCCGGCTTCGGCCCCATCGCGGAGACCGAAGAGACCTACCGGATATGCTTTACGAGCCCGGGGACGCGTCCGCGGCCCACGGTCATCCCGACCGCCATGGCGAACGCGCCTGCGGCGCTGCTCGCTGCCCGGTTTGGGCTGCGCGGACCCAACCTGACGCTTTCGGTGGCGTGCGCCGCTGCCACCCATGCCATCGGCCAGGCGTTCCGGCTCCTGCGCGCTGGGGATGCGGACGTCATGCTGGCCGGCGGGGCCGAGGCGCCCCTCACTCCCATCGTGCTGGCGGCCTGGAACGCAATGCGGGTGCTCGCCCCCGCGGGGGATGATCCCGCGCGAGCCTGTCGGCCCTTCGGCCGCGATCGCCAGGGAATCGTGATCGGGGAGGGGGCGGCGTTCCTCGTCCTAGAAACGCTCGCACACGCGGAGGGACGGGGGGTGCGGGTGCTCGGCGAGGTTCTGGGCTACGCCGCGAACGCCGATGCCGGGCACGTCACCCATCCCGACGCCGAGGGTGTGAGGTCGTGCATGGCGGGGGCTCTCGAGGACGCCCAAGTGAAACCGGAGGCGGTTGGCTACATCAACGCCCACGGGACGGGAACCAACGTGAACGATCAACTGGAGGCGGAGGCCATTGCCACCCTGTTCGGTGCCCAAGCGCCCCGCCTTCCCGTAAGTTCCACGAAGGCGGTGCACGGGCACGCCATGGGGGCCTCGGGTGCCCTGGAAGCGGTGGCCACGGTCCTCGCCCTTGAGCAGGGTCGTCTTCCACCCACGGCAAACTTGACGGAGGTCGATCCCGGCCTACCGGCCCTGGACTACCTCACGGCGACCCGTGCGGCCCCTGTAGAGACCGCGCTCTCGAACTCCTTTGCCTTTGGAGGCAACAACGCGGTCCTGGTGCTGGGCCGCGCCCGCCAACGCGTGGGTCCCCATTCGACCTAGCGTGGGCCACGCGTTCCTCGGCCGGGAAATCTGACGGCGGGATTGGTGTTCTCCTTGACGACCTCGCAAATCAAACCCCGCCGGCCGCGCTCAGTCCGGTCCTGACCGGGACCGACGTCGGGGAATGAGTCGGGCCTCCCCAGGATCGGCGCGGGTATACTCGTTGGGCCAGATGGTCCAAGGGCGCGGGGGGCGATTGGCCGATCGGACAATCGGTGTAGCCGTGAAGGCCCAGAGCGGCCCGGGCGTGCTCCACCAGCTCTCGGGTGTGATTGCTCGCCACCGGGGCGACATCACGTCGGTGGAGATCGTGGAGCGGAGCCCAAACGAGAGCCTCATATACTTCGAAATCGATCTCCCCGCCGGCCCCGCCGCCCTGACCGAAGAGCTTCGGGGCCTGCCCGTCGTGCAGTCCGTGGAATTGGTGGAGACGTTCCAGAGGATCTACGGCAAACGCATTATCATCATGGGGGGCGGGGCCCAGGTTGGGCAGGTCGCGATCGGTGCGATTTCGGAAGCTGACCGCCACAACATCCGCGGCGAGCACATTTCCGTGGATACCATCCCGCTGGTGGGCGAGGAGGCTCTGGCGGCTGCGGTTCGTGCCGTGACCCGGCTGCCCCGCGCGCGGGCCCTGGTGCTGGCGGGCTCCCTGATGGGCGGCGAGATCGAGCAAGCGGTGCGGGAGGTGCGAGCCCAGGGCCTGCTCGTCATCAGCCTGAACATGGCGGGGGGCGTGCCGGAAGCCGCGGACTTGGTGGTGACGGACCCAGTCCAGGCGGGGGTTATGGCCGTCATGGCGGTGGCGGACACCGCTAAGTTCAGCGTCGAGCGCCTGAAAAGACGCTCGTTTTGAGGGTCCGGCTCTGATCGGGGGGAGTGGGCGTCAGAGGCTCTGGCCCGCGTCACGGGCGACCGGAGTGTCGGTCTCGTCCCTCTCAAGGAGGTCCGGGCCTAGCGGGCTCGGTGCGAGGGGGGGTGAGGGCTCTCGGTGGCGAGAGGGACTATCCCGTCTAGTTTGACGAGAGCGCGCTCGCGCATCCCACAATCTCAGTCCCGGCAGGGGTAAGGGGGACTCAGATCCTCTTGGCGCCGGAGGACTACGTGCGTGCCACGCGAGCCACGGTGGTCGCGATCACCAAGGACCGGGGTGGACCGGCACGGGACGGCTCACGGCTATGGTAGTCTCGCCCGAAGGAGGTGAGGTGGCCGCGTATCGGTTCCTGGTACAAGGGCGGGTGCAAGGTGTCGGCTACCGCTACTTTGTCCTCCGGCAAGCGGAGGCGTTGGGAGTGGCCGGCTACGCTCGCAACCGGGACGACGGGACGGTGGAGGTCGTAGCGGAGGGTTCCGAGGAGACGCTGCTCCACTTCGAGGGCCGGCTACGGGAGGGTCCGGCCTTCGCCCGGGTCGAGGGGCTAGAGCGCGCAGCCATCGCTTCTCGCGGCGATCAGGGCTTTCACATTCGCTAGGAGCTGGCATGGACCTCCAGGCCGACATCGATTCCTTGAAGGCAGCGATTCGCGACGTCCCTGATTTCCCGAAAAAGGGGATCGTCTTCAAGGACATCACGACCCTCCTGAAGGACCCCGTGACATTCCGGCGAGCCGTAGACCTCTTCGTAGTTCTCTGTGGGGGAGAGAGGGTGGACAAGGTCGTGGCCATCGAGAGCCGGGGCTTCATTCTGGGCAGCCTGGTCGCCAGTCGGCTGGGGGCGGGCTTTGTGCCGGTGCGGAAGCCGGGCAAGCTGCCGGCGCGGACGGTAAAGGCCACCTATGACCTGGAGTACGGGACGGACTCCCTCGAGATCCACGAGGATGCCGTGTCGGCCGGGGAGCGCGTGCTCATCGTAGACGATGTGATTGCAACCGGAGGAACGGCCCGGGCGGTGGGAGACCTCACGAAGAAGCTGGGCGGCATCGTCGCGGCCTACGCCTTCCTGGTCGAGCTGACCTTCCTCAATGGACGCGAGAAGCTCATGGGGTATAGGGTGAATAGCCTCATCCGTTACTAGGATCACCTGCAGGCTGCTTCCCCTTGTGGTAGTCTCGAGTCTCCGAGCGTTGCCCGCGCGCCCATAGCTCAGCAGGATAGCAGTATAAGCCTCCTCTGCAAGCCCCTTGCTCCCCACGGTTTTGCAGCCATTTCTGACCGTAAAGGCTTGACCTAGCAGGCCTTCCTGTCCTACACTACCCTGCGCGGGCTTGAGCATGCCTGGGCGTGCTTTTTCGCCGGGAGTGGTAGCCAGGTGGTAGCCCGAGCCGTAGCTCAACTCCGAAGGGAGGCGTAGCTCATGCGTGAGGTCCTGACGCCGGCCCTGGTAGCCCGGCTACCGGTAGCCCCGGGACGGACGCGCACTCTCTACCTCGACCAGCACAAGGACGCGCCGCGTGGCTTCGGCCTGCGTGTCACGGCCGCGGGCGAGCGGAGCTACTACTTGGTCAAGCGCGCCATGGGGCGGAAGGTCTGGTGCCGCCTCGGCGATGCCGCAACGCTCACGCTGGACAAGGCCCGGGAGGCTGCTCGGGCGAAGGCCGGTGACCTCGCCCGCGACATTGACCCCACCGCTGTGAACCGCGCCGTGCGGAAGAGGGCTGCGGAAGAGCGAGCGGCTGCCGCGCGTGAAGCCGAGGCACCAACCATCGCGGAGCTGGTCCGCCGCTACATCGAGACCCGAAGGCTCGCGCCCAACACGGCGCGAGAGTACCGGCGGACGCTCGCCAAGGACATCGAGCCCTCCGCGCTCGGCAGGATGAAGGCGAAGGACGCCGTGCAGGCCGACGTGCGTCTCTTCGTAAAGAGGCTGGCCGCTCGTGGCAAGCACCAAGCCGATCGCGCTTTCCAGCTCATACGCTTTGCACACAGGTGGGGCGCGGGTGAGGAGGTCGCCCCGCGGGTAATGCTCGTGGACCGGGATCCCACGGCGGGAGTGGACCGGCCGACTGTGAAGGGCGAGCGTGAGCGCCGCCGCTCCCTCATTAACGTGCGGGCCACGACGGACACCGAGGCCTTCGCCGAGGTCAAGAAGTTCTGGCTCGGCACCGAGACGATGAAGGCAGTCCCACGAGCCTACGTCCGCTTGCTATTGCTCCTCGGCCTGCGCCGCACTGAGGCTTCGCTGGCGAGCTGGGATGACATCCGCCTAGGTGGGGACGCGCCCGTGTGGCACATCGCCGCAGAGCACCGCAAGGTTAGAGTCACGCGCCGCGACCCCGAGCGGGATTCGTTAGACGTGCCGCTGCCCCCGTTGGCCGTGAGGATCCTAGGTGAGCTACACGAGCTAGCCGCCCACGCGCCAAGGGTCTTCCCCCACCTACACCATCAGGCTGTGACCGAGAGTATGAGAGCCCACACGGGTATAGGTGACATCGCGCTCCACGACCTGAGACGTACGTGCGCGTCCGGCATCTTGCGCCTCGGCGGCCCGCCTCACATCCTGACGGATGTGCTCGGGCACCGGCAGCGAGGTCTCGCCGACTCTGACGCGGTATACCTGCAAGGCCGGCGCACGGAGGAGTACCGCGAGTGGCTGAGACGCTGGGCCGAGAGGGTCGAGGGGTTGGCCGGCGGCGCCGCGAGAGTCCCACTCGTAAGGTCCAAGCGTCGGCGAGGGTGACGCCCGTCGTTCGAGATGACGGTTGGGGTAAGCGGTCAGCCGAGTCACAACCGTCCCGCAGCATGGTTCGGGACCAAGAGGTCGGAGGTTCGAATCCTCTCGCCCCGACCATTTAAATTCATACAGTTAGGGTCGTAAAGGGAGGGGCTCGAAAGGGCCCCTACGCGTTCCGGGCTAAGCTGGGGCTAGCCCACTCCGTGGCAGCCCTGGTCCGTGGCGTTCGACGACCTCCGTGGTTCGCCGGAAGGTGCGTTGGGTTTATCCTGACGAATGAGAGCCTCGAGATCACCGCGAGAGTCCTCCG